>CALJDJ010000099.1 GCA_938023705.1 uncultured Collinsella sp. | reverse complement strand
CCATCCGAGGTCTTCTCGAGCGATTGCAGGCGATCTTGTGCTGCCGAAGCGCCGCCGTTGCCCTTGGAGTGCGTCATGACCAGGCACGTGCCCGACACGCTGCCACGGCCCACGCGACCGCGCAGCTGGTGCAGAGCAGCCAAACCAAAGCGCTCACCGTTCTCGATGACCATGACGGTGGCGTTAGGCACGTCGACGCCCACCTCGACCACCGTAGTCGAGACGAGCACGTCAATCTCGCCACGCTTAAAGGCATCGATAACCTGGTCCTTCTCCCCCGCTGGCATGCGGCCGTGAAGGCGCTCGATGGCAAGACCCGGCAACGCCAGACGCAGGCGATCGAGCTCGGTCGCCGTATCGTGCAGCGGCACGGGGACCGTCACGTGGCCCTCGTCGTCGCGGGCGATACCGGGAACATCCTCCAGCTCATCTGCCGAGTCGCTCGACTCCACGAGCGGGCAAATCACGTAGGCCTGCTGACCATTTTCATGCGCCTCGCGGATGGCGCCGTAGGCGAGGTCGCGGCTCGACTCGGTAAGCACACGTGTCGTCACGCCAGCGCCAGGGACGGGCCGATGGCGGATGATGCTCGTGTCCAGATCGCCGTAGACCGAAAGCGCCAGCGTACGCGGGATGGGCGTTGCCGTCATAACGAGCAGATCGGCACCGGGGCCCTTCGCGCGCAGGGCATTGCGTTGTCCGACGCCAAACCGGTGTTGTTCATCGATGACCACGAGCGACAGATGCTTAAACGCCACGTTGTCCGAAAGCACCGCGTGGGTGCCAAAGAGGACGTCGAGTTCGCCCGATTCCAGCTGGGCATGGATCCGCTCGCGCTCGGCCGCCGGCGTGGCGCCCGTCAGGAGCGCCCAGGTCATGCCAGCCTGCGAGAGCAAGGGGCCGGTCTTATCGGCATATTGACGCGCCAGCACGCCCGTGGGCGCCATAACGCAGGCCTGCGTGGCGCTATCGGCAGCCACAGCCAACGCGCACGCGGCAACGGCGGTCTTGCCAGTACCGACGTCGCCCAGCAGCAGGCGGTTCATCACGCGCCCGCCATCGCACATATCGCGCAGGATATCTTGGAACGCGGCCTCCTGCTCGTCGCTCAGCGAAAACGGCAGGGCCTGCTTAAGCGCGGCCAGGTGCTCGCCCGCGGCGTGGGCATAGGGCACCACATCGACAAGGCCGCCGTCGTTGCGCAGGCGCAGCGCCAGCTGCAGGTAGAGGCACTCCTCGTAGGCAAGCCGTGCGCGCGCGATATCGCGCTCAGCCATGCTCGAGGGAAAATGGATCGATCGAAGCGCACGGGCATTGCTCATCAGGCGGCGCTTGACGCGTAAGCGTGCCGGAATGGGATCAAAGGGATTGCCGACGACCTCGAGCGCGCCACTTACGATACGGCGCATCCATGCCTGACTCACGCCGTCACTCACGTAATGGACCGGCAGGATAGTGCCCGCGGCGCGCCCTTCCTCAAGCTTTTCAAAGTGCGGCGAGGCCATCTGCTTAAAGCCATAGGCAAACTCGACCTTACCCATTACGGCCAGGCGGTCGCCCTGCTTAAGCTGCTGGGCAATCCAGGGCTGGCGGAAAAAGGCGACCTGCAGCACGCCCGTCTCGTCAACGAGTGAGACCTCGGTCACCTGCATGCGCGGACGCGGCTGCTTTTGGACGATACGATCGACCGTGGCGATGATGGTACACACGGTACCGATGGGCGCCATCTCGATGGACCAGGAGCGCGTAAAGTCCAGGTATCGATGAGGGATATGGAGAAGGAGGTCCCCCACCGTCCGAATTCCCAGACGGCGAAGGGCCTCCTCACGTTTACCCGAAACATATTTGAGTCGCGCGATATCCTCGTCGAGCGCATTGCTCTGGGCAAAGCGCTCCGAGACGCGCGGCACGGAGCACAGTTCGGACATGGGCAGTTGCCTACTCGATCGAGAAGATCACGGGATAGAGCGGCTGCTCGCCACGATGGGCGTCAATCTCCAGATCGGGCTGAGCCTCCTCAATGGCGTCGACAATCTCCTGGAAGGCCTCATTGGACAGTTCCTCGCCTGCCAGAATCGTCAGCGCGTCGCCCTCCTCTTCCTCCTGCATACGGTTAATGCAATCGAGCGTGACCTGCTTCACGTCGGAGCCGACCACATCGATGGAGCCGGCAATGATGCCCATGACGTCACCGGAGTGAATTGGCGAACCGTCGGAGGCGCTGGAGTCGCGCACGGCGCGGGTGACCTCGCCATCGCGGACCTCGCTGATGGCGTCGACCATAGCGGCGACGGCATCCTCGAGCTCGGAATCGGGCAGGACCGCGAACAGCGCGGAGAAGGCCTGCGGAACGGTCTTGGTGGGAACGACGGCGACCTTCTTGTCGGTGCAGGCGGAGGCAGCGGCCTCGGCGGCCATGCGGATGTTGCCGTTGTTGGGCAGGATGATGACCGAGGTCGCGTTGACCTGGTCGACGGCGCCCAGCAGGTCTGCAGTCGAGGGGTTCATCGTCTGACCACCCGACACGATCACGTCAACGCCGAGGGACTTGAGAATGTCCGCCTCGCCGGAACCGGCGGCAACGGCGACAAAGCCCAACGCCTTGGCGGGCTCGGCAGCCTTCTCCTGCTCCTCATGAATCTTGGCGGTACGGTCGTGGGCCTCCATCTCCATGTTGTGGATAAAGACCTCGTAGATCTGACCAAGCTGCAGCATGTGCTCGAGCACCAGATTGGGGGTGTTGGAGTGCACGTGGATCTTGTAATCGGGGTAAGCACCCACGAGCAGCTCGCAGTCGCCCATGGAACCCAGGAACTTGAGGCACTCGTCCTCGTCAAAGGGAGCATCGGCCTTAAAGAGGAACTCGTTGCAGTAGCGGAACTCCGAGCCCTCCCAGTCGTCGTTGGCCTCAATCTCAACACGACCAAGGGCCGCGTCGCGGGCAGAGCCAACGAAATCAAACGTGGCGGAGAAATCCTCGACAACGGTGCTGCGGCCAAGCGCGGCGGCAACAAAGTTCTCCAGGAAGATGGCAAAGCCGAAGGCGCCGGAGTCGACCACGCCGTTCTCTTTGAGGACGGGCAGCAGGTCGGGCGTGCGTGCGACGGACTGGTAGGCCTCGACGACGATAGCATCGAGCGCATCCTCGGCCGAGAACTTCTTCTTTTCGCACTCGTCGGCCTTGGTCGAGACATCGCGCAGCACCGTGAGGATCGTGCCCTCGATGGGCTTGCGGACGGCCTGGAAGGCCACCTTGACGGCACGACGGAAGGCGAAGGCGATGTTGGCGGACGTAATGGGCTCGTCGGCGGAGACAAGGCCCTCGGCCACGCCGCGCAGGATCTGCGAGGTAATGACGCCGGAGTTACCGCGGGCGCCCATCAGGGAGCCGTGGGTGATGGCGCCGGCAATGGCCTCCATGTCGGCATCGGCGGGAAGGGCGGAGAGCTCCTTGGTCACCGAGGCGAGCGTGAGCGACATGTTGGTGCCGGTGTCGCCGTCGGGCACGGGGAAGACGTTGAGCTTGTTGATCTCCTCGGCCTTGTCGGAAACGGCAGCCGCAGCGATCGGAAAACAGGTGCGAATGGTCTTTGCAATCATGGGTATTTGAATCTCCGTTTTCGGATGCTAGTTCAGACGGCTCTTGAGCGCGTCGATATGGATGCCGATCTTAAGGCTGGCGGGATCGATCTGGGCGATCTCCTGCAGGGCGAAGGCAACGGAGCTCGAAAGATTGTGGCAGACGGACTTCATGTTGACGCCGTTCTCGAGCACGACGTGAAGATCGACCGTAAGGCCGTTCTCGTCGGCGGAGACAAGCACGCCCTTGCGGAGGCGCTGACCGGCAAGCAGGCGCACGCTCTCGGCGCCTTGGAGCTGCTCAGCCATACCGACGACGCCATAGCACGTCATCGCGGCATAACCGGCAATATCGGCAATAACGTCGTTCGAGACGCTCAGGCTGCCGTTAATGGTCTCAGACACAAGAATCTCCTTATCTGGTGCTCGCGGCACCATGTCGTGGGAGCAATCATTGCAATATTCTACAACGACCGCGCCATGTTGAGGTGGTGGGTCGCGGGATTACATCCTCGACACGAAATGTTGATATGGCAACGTTCGAGTCAAGTGGTCGCGGCATGAAAAAACCCGCCGCATAAGCGACGGGTTTTACAACCTGGCTCCCCGGGTAGGACTCGAACCTACAACAGCGCGGTTAACAGCCGCGTGCTCTACCATTGAGCTACCGAGGAATTTAAAAGCCCAACGGAAAGGGCTGGAAATTCTGGCTCCCCGGGTAGGACTCGAACCTACAACAGCGCGGTTAACAGCCGCGTGCTCTACCATTGAGCTACCGAGGAATTTAAAAGCCCAACGGAAAGGGCTGGAAATTCTGGCTCCCCGGGTAGGACTCGAACCTACAACAGCGCGGTTAACAGCCGCGTGCT
>CALJDJ010000098.1 GCA_938023705.1 uncultured Collinsella sp. | reverse complement strand
CACGCAAAGAAGGCCACTTAATGTGGCCTTCGTCTTGCGCAGGACTGTAGAGCAGCAAACTTAATGCCCGGCCCGCCGGGGCCACACGTCCCTAATTGTTGAGCATGCGGTCGAAGCTTCCCGAGTCGCCATCCCGATAGTCGGCGGTCATCAGAATCTCCTGCGGAATGCGCCCGCCCTCGCGCAGCACATTGCGGAACTGCACGCGCGTGACCATGGGCAGATCCTTGATCGTCGCCGCCAAGTTCTGCGGCACGCCCTGGTTGGCAGCCGCGGGCTCGCACTCGCCGCCGGCCTTCACGCGACGCTTATGCTCGGCGAGCATGGCGCGGTACATGCCGGCATGCAGGCGAATCTCAACCATATTGGCATTGCGAGCCTGCTCGACGATGCGCGCGCCCTCGCGGTCGATATCGCCCACGTAGTAGACGTAGTTAAAGCGATAGCCGATCTCAGCCAGATAATCGTCCAGGGCATGCGAGACGCTCGCCTTGCATCCGCCGCCAAAAATCACGCCGCCCACCTTGATGCCAAAGAGCTTGGCGTGCTTGCGGCCACGCAGCAGCCTGACGATCTCGTCGTAGGTGTCCAGGTTCTCGACCATAATGAACGGCTTATCGGCGCCCAGCGTAAAGAAACCCGTAAAGTGCACGGGGCGGTTGGGGGCGACCTTGATCGCCTGCATGCTGATGCCCTTTTCGGTCATGCGCCTTATCAGGCGCTCACCGTGCTTGCCGTCAAAGGCCTTCTCGTCGTTAAAAATCTGGTAGGCACGCTGGCGGCGCGAGGCAACCGGCGTATCGGCACCTCGGTTTTGCTCGATCCAAGCCTGGATGATTGCGATTTCCTCGGCAATCTTGCGGTTGGACATCTCGTTGTGCTGAGTGCGCTGCGGCGCCTTTTTGCCGTCCTTGCCCTCGACCTTAACAATTTGAGTCTGCTGCTCCTTGATCTTAGAGAGCGCCGTAGGCGTAGGGACAACTTTGAGCAGCTGCCTACCCAAAACGCGGGCAAGGGCAAACGCCGATACCTCGCCGTGGACGGCCGACTCGGGCTGCTGGCTAGCACTATCAGCCGCGGCAGGCTCAGCCTGTGCATGAGGCTTACGCTTGGAATCTGCCCGGGTATTACGTTCCTGCTTGGGCGCAGACGAGCGCTTTTGCGGACGATAGGACTTGACCTCCTTCGCCGGCTGGCGCTTGACCTGATCCACCGGAGTCTCGGCCTTCTCATCTCCGTTTTGTGTCGCTGTCTTCTCGGCCGCGGCCTCGGCATTTGAGCCACGACCGCCGCGGTGACGACGACGGCGGGGCTTGCCTGAGGCGCTCTCCCCCGCCTGCTTATCAGCGGTCTGTTGAGCTTTGACCTCAGTGTCAGCCGCAGGCTGCGACTCGGAAGGTTGCTGCTCGCGAGCCGCCGGCTCAACGGTTTTCTCGGTTTGTTCGGCCTTCTCGGCCTGAGCGGTCGGAGCCGGCTCGCCCTTCTCCTGACGCCTTACGGGATACGCGCGCCTCGCAAAACCACGCCCGGGACGGCATGAACCCGGAGCCTTCTTGGCAGACTCCTCAACATCGTCTGCAGCCTCGGAAGGCTCTTCAACCTCATGCGCGACATCCTGCTGCGCAGCCTTAAAGTGGGCACCACGGCGACGCTGGGGCTCCTGGGCCTCCACGGGCTTTTGCTCCTTCGCGGGCCTCTGCGACTCGGCAGCAACCTCGGTCTCAACAGCCTCGGCATCCGTCTCGCCCTTTCGAGCAACGGCGCGACGGAAGCGCTCCTGCTGGGCGCGGCGCTGTGCATCGCGCTTGCCGCCCCCGCCAAAACCGCCGCGTCCTGCCTTGGCCGTAAAGGCACGCACGACGTTCTCATCGAGCAACTCATCGGTATCGACATGCTCACGCGGAGCAACTTCTTCCACAGCAGGCACGTCAGCGAAATCCTCGACGACAAAATCTTCGACGGACTCGGCAGGCTGCTCCTGGGCATCGCGGATCTCGGCATTGATGGTATAGAACGCCGGGCGCCCGTTAATGCCGCTGCCCTCGATCTTGGTAACGATCTTTGCCGCGATGAGTTCGTCGCGCATCACCTTGGTGTTGCATTCCTTATCGACGGAACGGAAAATCTGCGCCAGCGCGCTCGACTTGATCTTGAGCGCCTTGCGGCAGAGCAGGTCGTAGGCAACCAGCTTGGCGCGCTCGGCAGAAAGCGACGTCTGGCTGCTCAGGCGCTCAGCCAGAGCATCGACATTGTTTTGATTATCGGAATATACCGTCTTGGCCACGGGGCCCCTTTCATATGCACACATATACGTCCATATGGTACAACGCACGAGCCTATCCACGCAAAACATCTGCGAGAACGCCCTTGCACCACCTGTTCTCACAAGAAAAAAGACCGGGTCCGCTTGATTGCGGACCCGGTCTTTCCGAGTCAAATAGATGGGAGATTCAACCCGTCCGACCGACTAGGCCTTGGCGGCCTCGGCGTCGGCAGGAGCTTCAGCGGCAGCGGCGCGACCGTACTCGGCCTTGCCCATCTCGGACCACTCGGGCTCCTCATCAGGCATGGAGCCGGCCTCCTTGCCGAAGAACTCCTTGAGGCAGTTGACGGCGACGATGAGGCCCAGGACCATCAGCAGGACGGCGAAAACGAGCTGCAGGCCCTTGGTGGCGGCGACGGAAACGGCGGCCGTGGTGGCGGTAGCCGGGATGGTGCCGAAGAAACCGTAGGCCTGGACGGCGGTCATGCAGCCCATGGCGCTCTGGACCAGCGAGGTGAAGGTGCAGCAGAGCAGGAAGGCGACGGGCACGTAGAGCATCCAGCCCTTGCGGCCGGTGCACTTGCAGAACACGGCGAGGGTGATCATGGTCATACCGCCGAGCAGCTGGTTGGAAGCACCAAAGAGCGGCCAGATGTTGGCATAGCCACCAAAGGCAAGGGCGAGACCGGGAAGCAGGGTGACGACCGTGGCGAACCAGGGGTTGCCGAGAACCTTCATGTAGCCGGCCTTGGACTCGATGGCCAGGGCGTCGTTGGTCTGGGCAAAGAACTCGGAGAACGAGGTGCGGGCGATGCGGGCGACGGCGTCGAGCGAGGTCAGGGCCAGAGCGGAAACGTTCATGGTCATGAAGACGGTAGCGAGCGTACCGTCAACACCGAAGGCCTGCATACCGCGGGAGATGCCAGCGGCGAAGATCTGGAACGGGGTGGAAGCGACACCGGCGTTGAGGGCGCCAGTACCGGCGGTGTTCATATCGGAGAACATGATGCCGGCGACGATGATGGCAAGGATGCCGACGAAGGACTCGACGATCATGGCGCCATAACCGACCTTGACGGCGTCCTGCTCCTTCTCGACCTGCTTAGAAGAGGTGCCGGAAGAAACGAGGCTGTGGAAACCGGAGAGAGCACCACAAGCGACGGAGACAAACAGGACCGGGAACATCATGCCGGAGGCAGTGGAGAAGCCGGTGAAGACCGGAGCGGTGATAGTGGCCTGGCCGTTAACGCCCAGGACGACGATGCCGAGGACAGCGCAGGCGATCATGACGATCATCATGATGGAAGTGAGGTAGTCACGCGGGGTCTTGAGCATCTGGATGGGCATAGCGCCAGCGAAGACCAGGTAGACCATGACGACGGCGAACCACTGGAACTTATCCAGGTAGACCGGGAACTGCATACCGACGGCGAACATGAGAACCATGAGGACCACGCCGGTGACGAACTCGGCGGCACCGGTGAGGTTGAACTTCTTCTGGGCCCAACCAAAGGCGATAGCGACGAAGGTGAACAGGATGGAGATGGTGCCAGCGCAGCCAGCGGCATAGGACTTGGTGAAGTCGATGGCACCGGTAGCGGCGCCAGAAGCGTCAACGGCCGGGGTGAACATGAACGTCTTGCAGACCATGTCGGTGAAGGCGGCGATGACGATGATGCAGAACAGCCAGCAGAACAGCAGGAACAGGCGACGGCCGGTCTTGCCGATGTACTTCTCGATGAGCTGAGCGAGCGACTTGCCGTTGTTCTTCATCGAAGCGTACAGAGCACCAAAGTCGTGGACGGCGCCAAAGAAGATGCCGCCGACGAGGACCCAGAGCACGACGGGCAGCCAGCCAAAGGCCATGGCGACGATCGTACCCGTGACAGGGCCAGCACCGCAGATCGAGCTGAACTGGTGCGAGAACGCGGTAAAGGCGGAGACGGGCGAGAAGCTCTTGCCGTCCTTCATGCGCTTGGCCGGCGTGAGGGCCTCTTTGTCAACGCCCCACTTGTTGGCCAGCCAGCGGCCGTAGCCCAGATAGCCGCAGGCGAGCACCGCCGCGGCCACAACCATGAGCAAAACTCCGTTCATTACATTTCCTCCTCTAAAAAGAACTTCCTAGACATAAAAAATGAGGGCCGTCGGTTGCGCTCGACGGCCCTCATCTTCATCAGCCGCCCGTTATCGTACGGGCTAGCTGTATGTGCTAACCCGCATCAGATAATTACTACGCTGATAATGTTTAGCTGATGCGTGAACATGTCTAAAAAATCCTCTTCAATCATGATGCGAACGATCCGTGCGTGTTCACATCCCCCAGTGGTTGAAAAAGGAGTATGAAACTTTAGTTACCTAAAGTCAACGCAAATTTGTAATGAATTTTCAACTATTTTTGAATTTCTCGGTATAAAACGCCACTGACCTCGGACTTTACCCGACAAAAGTTTTGCATGAGAGATGCCCCTCGGGAGCCGCGGGAGCTCCCATCCCAAATGCGGAGCAAAGCTCCGCACACCATCTTTTTCTTTCAGCTAAAGCACGCCGGAAAGTCAACGCAGCTGGCTAACCTTGCCAGACGTTGTCGACGCCAAACCAGCTCAGAAGCTATATCGATACAGAAAGGTCCCCGGACGGAGGGGCCGGATATAAGGTTTATCGCGAGTTCCGCACGCAAAGAAGGCCACTTAATGTGGCCTTCGTCTTGCGCAGGACTGTAGAGCAGGAAACCTTATATCCGGCCCCTCCGTCCGGGGACCGCGCCGTACCAGCTACAGCGTCATGTTTGGATCGGCGTCGACGTCGAACGGCGAGATTTCACCTCGGTCGAATTTACGGCGAGCGACCTCCGCGATCATGGCTGCGTTATCGGTACAGGCAGACAAGGGCGGCACCGTTACGCGGATCCCCTGACGCCCGAGCTTCTTGATCATCATCTCGCGCAGATGCGGATTAGCCGAGACACCACCGCCGATGCAATACTCCTTGCACCCGGTGGCGTGCAGAGCGTTTTTGGCCTTCTTGTACTGCACGTCAAAGACCGCCGCCTCAAACGAGGCCGCTAGGTCGGGCAGGTGAATCGTGCGCCCGGCCTTGGTCTCCTGC
Organism: uncultured Collinsella sp.; assembly: GCA_938023705.1. Lineage (GTDB taxonomy): Bacteria > Actinomycetota > Coriobacteriia > Coriobacteriales > Coriobacteriaceae > Collinsella. Next base: position 6,652 of record CALJDJ010000098.1, on the reverse strand, counting down.
TCGATGTAGAGCGTCACCGCCGTCTTGAGGCCCGAAAGCGAGAAGCGATAGTCCCCCCTGCTGTTAAGCGCACGGGGGAAATCGATCGCCTTGGGGTTGCCCGTCTCGGCAAGCTTGGAGATGATAGGGCCTCCGGGATAGCCAAGACCCAGTGCCTTTGCCACCTTGTCGAAGGCTTCGCCCACGGCGTCGTCGAGCGTCTCGCCAAGCACTTCATAGTCGCCCCATGCCTTTACGTGCACGAGCATGGTGTGCCCGCCCGAAACGAGCGTAAAGATAAACGGGGGCTCGAGGTCGGGCTGCGCCAACAGGTTGGCAAACAGGTGGCCCTCCAGATGATTGACGCACACCAGCGGTTTGCCGGCAGCATACGCAAAGCCCTTGGCGAAGGCGACGCCCACTACCAGAGCACCCACCAGGCCCGGACCCTGCGTCACGCCAACAGCGGCGAGTTCGCTCGGCGCGATGGCTCCACCCTCAAGACCAAGCGATGCTGCGGCATCCTCGAGCGCCGCATCCACGACACTCACAATCACCTCAACGTGTTTGCGCGAGGCGATCTCGGGCACCACGCCGCCAAAACGGGCATGGAAATCGATCTGCGTCGACACCTGGTTGGCCAGCATATTGCCATCCGCATCGATAATCGCCACCGCCGTCTCGTCGCAGGAACTCTCGATGGCAAGCACTAGGCGGCGGCGCTCAATTTCGGCACGCTCCCCCTCGGAGCGCCTAGGCGCAGGCAGCGGCCATACGCGCTGCTCTGCCGCCGTCGGCTCGGGCGAAGCATTGTCGACCGGAAGCACCAGGGGCAGCGGAGCCGTCATGACGATGGCGTCCTTGCCGGCACCATAGTAGCCGCGGCGACGGCCAGCCTCGGTAAAGCCCAGAGCGTTATAAAGCGCGATCGCTCCCTCATTACCGTCCTCGACCTCGAGCGAAGCCGTGGTGCAGCCGAGCATCTGGGCATCATAGCTCACGTGCGACAGCAGCTTGCGGGCAATGCCCTCACGGCGATGTGCCGGGTCGACGGCGACATCCAGAATCTGCACATCACCGTCCACGACCATACCGCCGGCAAGGCCCAGCAGCTTGCCGTCGTCGTGTGCCACCCACCAACTACGCGGCGCAGCGACGTCCTCGCCCAGTTCGGACAGGAACATGCCCGGCGTCCATGCCTCGTGTCCGGCACCTTCAAAGCAGGCAGCCTCCAGCGCGCTCGCGCCCTCGGCATCCGCCGCGCCCATGGGACGGAACTGCAGATGACGACCGGCGAGCTCATCGGCAACACCCGTAATTTCGCTCTGCGCACTCTCGGCAAGACCAAGACGCTTGCGCTCGTTTTCCTCGGCATCCGAAAGGCGCGTGTAAATCGGCAGGACGCGGGCCGGATCGCCGTCACCCGCAGCGTGCGCGAGCAGCAAGCCCTCGCCCGAAGGCCACCACAGGTCGCGCTCCACGCAGCGGGCGGCCTCGTCCTCACCCAGCAGCTTGCCATAGCGCACGAGACCGTCACCGGTCAGCTGAACCTGGCCCCAGTCCGCTGCTTGGCGCCACTCATCGAGCGCCACGGCGGCCTTGACCACGTGTTCGCGCTCAAATTGACGCTCGGGACCCTCATCGACCAGCATATACAGCGCCGGATATACCTCACCGCGCATAGCATCGGCCAAGATACCAAGCTTGCCGCGCACGCCAGCCTTCCACGCCGTCCAAGCGCAAGCGTCGAGCGTCGACACGCCCAGCAGCGGAACATTGGCACCACGCGCGAGGCCCTTGGCAGTGGAGATGCCGATGCGCACACCCGTAAAGGACCCCGGGCCGCGGCCGACCACATAGCAACCAACATCGCTGCGATCCAGACCGGCTTGAGCCAGCACGCCATCAACGGTATTCACGAGCTCAACGTTGGCGTGACGGCGACACATGTGGTCGCCACTCACGAGCTTCGTCTCACCCGTCTGCCCATCAATCCAGCTTGCCGCGCAGGCAAGCATGTCAGTCGAGGTATCGAGCGCCACCACCAGCGCGTTGTCGTTATGCAAGCTCATCTTGTACAGCCTTATCAATCAAATGGGAAAGCTCCATTGCGCGGTCACCGTGCGCCTCAAGCGTTATCGTTCGCACGTCGCTGTCGCCCTCATCACGCCTGAGCGTCACCGAAAGATACTCATCCGTCAGCTCGTCCTGGAATTGTTCGCCCCATTCCAGCAGGCAAGCACCCTCATAGCCCAGCACATCGAAAATGCCCGTATCCTCGAGCTCGTAGGCATGCTCCAGGCGGTATAGATCAAAGTGAAACAGCGGAATACGACCTTGATCGTGAACGGCCATGAGGGCGAACGTAGGGCTCGTAACCATATGCCCATCGCCCAGCCCGCGCGAGACGCCCTTGGTAAAGTGAGTTTTGCCCACTCCCAGGCCACCGGTCAGGATGAGCACATCGCCGTCCTCAAGGCACGGTGCAATTAGCTCGCCAAAGTACTCCGTATCGGCAGCGCAAGTCGTTTTGTAAGTACCTACCCCCAGGCGCTCCAGGGACATATATGCTCCTTATTATTCCGAGGCGTCCTCTGGCGCGGGATGTCGCTCCAGATAGTCGCCCAGCATCTTAAAGTCTTCCTCCAGCAGCTCCTGCCACGCCGGATTGCGCAGCGCTGCTGCCGGATGGAACGTGGGCATTACCACAAAATGCCCCATCTGGTGGAACCTGCCGCGCAGCTTAGTAATGCCAATCTCGGTCTTTAGCACAAAGTGCGTCGCGGGGTTGCCGAGCGTCACAATAATATCGGGCCAGATGCTTCGAATCTGCTCACGCAAAAATGGCGAGCAAGCCAGCACTTCCTCGGGACGCGGATTGCGGTTTCCCGGCGGGCGGCACTTAAGCACGTTGGCAATGTAGACGTCTTCGCGTTTGAGCCCCGCCAGCGACAAAATGCCGTTGAGGTCCTCGCCTGCCGCCCCCACAAAGGGCTCGCCCTGCAAATCCTCATTGCGGCCCGGCGCCTCGCCAATAAACATCACGCGAGCGTGGGGGTTTCCCACGCCAAACACGATGTTATGGCGCGACTGGTAAAGCTGGCAAAGGTGACAATCGCCCAGAACGGCCTCGATCTCCTCGAGTGCGACCTCACGCGGCGCCTGATGGCTATGGCCGGGGATGTGCATGACGCCCATAGCGACTCCTACACGTAGACCTTGTCGAGACGCATACCAAAGCCGCAAGCGACCTCGTAGTTAATCGTGCCGCGTAGGCGCGCCATCTCGTCCATGGTAATCTCGGCATCTCCATCGCGGCCGACAATGATCATCTCGTCACCATACTCGGCCTCGGGAATCTCATGCGCCGGGTTGGACTGAATGGCGACCATAAACTGGTCCATGCAGATATTGCCCACCTGACGCACACGCTCGCCGCGATACAGCACGTCCATACGATTGGAAAGCGTACGCGAAAGGCCATCGGCATAACCGATCGGAAGGGTGCAGATCTGAACGCGCGTGCGCGGTACGCGGTAGGTAAAGCCGTAGCCCACGCCCTCGCCCATCGCAGGATGCGCCACGCGCGTCACACGCGCGTGGACGCTCATGACGGGATCAAGCTGCATCACGCGGCCACTCAGCTCGCACGGCTGCATGCCATACAAGCCGACGCCGGCGCGAATCATATCAAAATGCATCGAGGGGTCGAGCATCGAGGACGGCGTGTTGGCGCAGTGCACGATACCGCACTCAAAGCCCGCATCCTTAATGGCCTGAACGGCCTCGGTAAAGCGCTGACACTGCAGTTTGTAGTCCCAGCCCGAAGGTTCATCGGCCGTGGCGAAGTGCGTAAATACGCCGTCGCACTGAATACCGCGATGGAAATTAATACCGCGGACAAAGTCGAGCACCTGCGTGTAATGTACGCCAATGCGGTTCATGCCCGTCTCGATGGCGAGATGATACTTGCCCACCTTGCCCGCCGCGACGGCACATTCGCCATACGCAAGAGCAAAGTCAGACGTATAGACCGAGGGCATGATATTAAACTCGAGCAACGTCGGAATAGCCTCGATAGGCGGCTCGCTTAGGATGAGGACGGGTTTCGTAATCCCGCCCTGTCGGAGCTCAACGCCCTCGTTAACCGTCGCCACGGCAAACATGTCGGCACCGGCCGAATACATGATCTTGGCGCACTCAACAGCTCCATGACCATAAGCATCGGCCTTGACCACACAGCACAGGCGCTGACGTGGATTCAGCAAGTTCTTATAGGCCCTCGTGTTGCGACGGAGCGCCCCGCGGTCGATCTCGACCCAGGACCAGCGCGTCAAATCGGCTTTATTCATGATTAGTCATCCGACCCTTCGTCCATGATTCCCAGATCTTCGAGCGCATCCTTTGCCGCCAGTTCCATGGCAGGACCGATCAAGTCGATAAGATCGGTCGCGATGACGCTCTTCTCACCATACTCCGTCGCCGCGGCAAAACCGGCGTAGCTGTGAAGTGCGACGGCGTACGAATACAGCAACTCCCAACGATCCATCTCGTCGCGCATGGTGGCAAGCGTGCCGGCCAAAATACCCGCCAGAACATCACCCGAACCGGCAGTTGCCAGAGAAGCCGGACCCGAGAGTGGCAGCAGCACGCGCTCAACACCACAGATAGCCGTCGTCGGCCCCTTGGCAATGACCACCAGATTGTCGGAGCCTGCAGCCCAAACAACCTTCTGCGCGGCCGCAATCGCGGTACCAAGGTCGTTCACCTCGTCACCGGCAACCAGGCGCGAAAGCTCACGATAATGCGGCGTCATAACCAACGGCTGCTCGCGACGATACATCTCGGGGTTACTATCAATACCGTCAATGGCAATCTTAGCAAGGCAGTTGAGTGCATCGGCGTCCAAAATTAGCGGTACCTCAAGCTCGAGCAAGCCCGAAACCACCTGCATAGCGCCAGCAGACGTCGTCATACCGGGACCGCACAGCACGCAGCTGTACTTCTTTGCGATCTCACACACCGTCATGCGCGCAGCGGCGCCAAAGGAGCCGCGCGAATCAGACGGAATAGCAAAGACGGGAATCGAAGGAAGTGCCATGCGAATGAGATTGGCACAGGCGTCAGGAGCCGCGACTGCCACGTAACCAGCACCCGCGCGAGCTGCAGACTTGGCCGCCATAATGGCAGCACCAGGATATTGCGCCGATCCGGCGACAATAAGCACAGAGCCACGGGAATACTTATCGATATTCGATGGTAGCGGAGCAAAGTAATCAACTAAGTCACCGGGCTCGACAATCTCGGCGGCGTGGTCAACATCATCGATGACTTCGTCAAGACGGTCGTAAAGATTGCCGCAGATCAAATCGCCAGCATACTCAGGGCCATCAGCGCTATACAGACCAATCTTGGGCGCAATCATCGTCACCGTGCGCTCGGCACGAATGCAGTCGTCATCAACAACGCCCGTCTCGGCATTCAGGCCCGAGGGGACATCAATGGATAAGACACAATCGGCGCATTCATTGACCGTAGGAATCCAAATGGAGAACGGCGCACGCAGATTCCCGTGGAAACCGGTACCAAAAATGGCATCGACAACAACATCCGCCTTATCGATCAAAACCTCGAGTTCGTCACGCGAGGGACCGACGCAAACGTGCACATCGCGACCGGCAGTTCGACGAGCAACATGACGTGCCAGAGCAGCAGGAATCTCATCCGGCTCAACCGGAGAAACGATATCCACGTCCACACCCTTGTGGCTCAAGATATCGGCGGCAACCCAACCGTCGCCGCCATTATTACCAAAACCGACCAGAACGAGAACCCGATCGGGATTGAGCTTCAAGACCTCGTTGGCGGCAAACTCACCCGCTAGCTCCATAAGCTCGGCCTTCGAAGTCCCTTCGCGTTCGATGATATCCTCGAGACGAACGACTTCTTCGGTACTCAAAACCGGTTTCATCTATGCTCCTAGCGTATCTTGCGAAGCATCGCCCAAGTGCTCCGTCAATGCTGAATTCTGCAGCTGCTCAAGCTCATCTAAAACAGAGCGAGCCTCTTTAAATGTCTGCGCAACGCGTTTCTTGTTGCTCACCTTTTCTTCCTTAGGCTTAGGTCGAGCATCCTCGGTGATTGCAATGGCATTAGCGACAGCCAAGTCACCCGTAAGGGTAATAGAAAGAGCGACCTCGACAACACCCAAATCCTGGGCGATTTCGAGAGCACGACCAGAAAGCAGAGCCTTCGGTTTGCCGAGTTTATCACGCGTAACCGAAACATCCTTGCGACCCACGCCTTGACTAAAACCCGTACCGAGAGCTTTAAGTACCGCCTCGCGCGAAGCAAAGCGGCTCGCATAGTGAGCAGCGGGACGCGATGATGCATCGCAATACGCACGCTCTTCTTCGGTAAACACACGCCGAGCAAACGACGGCGTCTTTTCAAGAATTGATTTCATACGGGAAATCTCGACGATATCAACGCCGATACCAGCTTCAGCCATGTTCACCTCCATATCGCACAGACTAAGTTATTGTAGCCCGTTCACAGAAGATGCGACAAACGAGGGTTATAAAACACAGCTACTATGTGAGACAAAAGCCCGCAAGCGCAAAAAAGGGGGAGGCCGCGAGGCCTCCCCCTTCTTCAAGTCATCCGACGGCTC
>CALJDJ010000097.1 GCA_938023705.1 uncultured Collinsella sp. | reverse complement strand
GGCCAGCCCGTGGGAGGCCAGGGCGCCGCTGACCGGTGGACGGCACCGAGCCGTCATCGAACTTAGAAGGGGGAGGCCTCGCGGCCTCCCCCTTTTTTGCGTTAATACATCACAATGTAGGTGCATTTCACCTGTAACCCGGTTGGGCTTATGGGTAATGAGCTTTTATTTAAAGACAATAAATTTAATCACAAGGGCAACTGTTACGACCACAATGATCAAAAGCAAGAATTGGAGTCGATGCTGCCTACGTCGTTTACTTGATGAAACGAAGATCGTTTTCCCTTGTTTTGGCGTCTCGAGATAACGAGCCGAATGCGTTAAGGTTTGCTTAGGTCGAGGACCTCTTTGATGCCGAGTTACGGGCTTTTTCGTCGGATCGTCATTGATTGCGCTGTTTTTTGATAATGGCGTATCTTTCAGATATACGGGATCGCCCGATGCGACGCCCATATGCTTACGCCCCGTTTGGGCATCCTCGAGCGTTCGATATCGATTTCTTGTCACATACTCGGGCTCTGGATCATTAATGGGCTCTTGCGAGATGTGAGGGCGATGGAACCGTGGCGGCTGCTTGGAAGTATCTTCCCCCTGCGTCGGCATAAACATATTGTTCTGGTTTTGGTCGTCCATGATGCCCTTTAGATCGTTACCAACAACGCGTATGCGCTCATTGTAAGCCCCTTGTTATTTGTAGCTGTGGACATAGTCGTAATTTAAGCTCTGGTTCAAAGAACCTTAACCTTCCTAAAACCTTAGTCGAATACACTTAGATATGCTTATAGTACTGGACTCAAAAAACTTTATAGTCGGTGTATATATGAGCACCGGGTGGGCATATATATGAGCGTCAAAAGAAGTCCCAGTCACCTAGAAGATGACTCGGCAGTCCTATAAAGGAGTGGTAAACATGGCAAGCATGGTTCCTTATCGTTCGGTTTTTGGCGTTCGTCCCTCTGCAAGCTCGTTGTTCGATCTGTTTGATGATATGAGTGATCTGGCGAACAGCTCTATTGCCTCTAAGGCGTTCCCCGTTGATGTTGAGGATAAGGGCGATGGCTATGAGGTCAAGGCTTATCTGACCGGCGTCGCCAAGGACGATATCGATGTCGAGCTTAACGAGGGCCGTCTGTCCATTAGCGTGAATGTCGAGGAAGACGAGGAGAACGAGGGTAAGAACTTCCTGCAGAAGGAGTTCAGCTCGTACAGCGCAACTCGTGGCGTGTATCTAAAGGACGCTTCGAGCGAGGGCCTCTCGGCTAAGTACGCTGACGGCATCCTGACCGTTACGGTTCCCAAGATCGTCGAGAAGAAGAACGTTACGAAGATCTCCATTGACTAACTTCGTTGGCGTTCTGTGCTATTAAGAGATAACAAAAGGGGCTGGGAAGCGATTCCCGGCCCCTTTTGCTGTCTAGGATAATCTAATGAATGGTTGCTGGCCGATGCTGGCTTGCGGGGCGTATCGAGAGTTTTCGCGATCCTTGGAGAAGGGTGGCGGAGCTGCCGACCTCGTCATCCAAGGTTGCGGCTAGAGCTTTGGCATAGCTTTTGACGGTATGGCTCGGGCGATTATTATCTTGGCTGATATGCATGGCAATGAGCTGTTCGGTGCGATCGGTAACGAGTTCGCGCGCGGCTTCGGCGGCTTGGTCGTTGGAGAGGTGCCCCCTTGCAGACAGGATGCGCTCCTGAAGAAAGCGGGGATATTCTCCCTCGCGCAGCATGGTCACATCGTGGTTGCTTTCGAGCGCGAGGACTCGACAATCTTTGAGGGTGTTCATGGCTTGGCTCGATAGCTCTCCGGTGTCGGTGGCAAAGCCGATAGAATCATCGAGGGTGTCGAATCGATAGCCGACTGGATTGATGACATCGTGTGATGTTGAGTAGGTTTGCACGTGGATGCCGGCAATGGATAGGGTGTCACCGGGATCGAACTCCTCGACAGACAGATACGAAAGATTTTCTTTGCTCGAAAGTGTGCCCCTGCTGGCATAGAGGGGGCCGTGCCAGTGCTTGCACCAGACATCGAGACCTTTGATGTGGTCGCTGTGCTCATGAGTGATGAGAAGAGCCGAGACGTTGACTGCCGAGAGCCCCAGTTCTGCCATGCGCTTTAATGTCTCGCGGCGAGAAAGGCCGTCGTCAATCATGATGAGCCCTCGGGGGCCTTCGATGAGCGCGCAGTTGCCTTTTGAGCCGCTGCCAAGGATATGAAGGTGCAGACGAGACATAATATTCCAAAGGATACAATGGGTGCGAACGAATAGAGGAGGAAGCAAATGCCAACGGTATCTCAGCATTATGGACACCATGCTGCATCCTGGGCTGATGATAGGGCCCTGGCAACGCGGCAGACGGCTGCCCCCGTGGTGCTCATGGTATCAGGTGGTGCGGACTCGACGGCATTGCTCCTTATGGCATGCACATCAAAGTTGGATATTCTGGATGGGCGTGGTGTGGCCCCCATCGCGCGCGAGCGACTGCACGTGCTGCATGTGAACCATCATCTGCGCGGCGAGGCATCCGATGGCGACGAGGCCTTTGTGCGCGGCCTATGCGCACAATATGGCTTGCCGCTGTGTGTTGAGCATGCCTATTTTGATGATGAATCGGGCAATATCGAGGCGGCTGCCCGCGAGGTGCGCTATGCCGCGGCGCGGAGGTATGTTCGCGAGCTCTGCGCCCAGACGGGGGCACCGCGAACGGCGGCTCGTATCTGCACTGCGCACACGTCTTCGGATCGCGCTGAAACGTTTTTGATGAACGCGATTAAGGGTTCGGGGCCCGCTGGCCTATCGAGCATTCCTCGCCGGAGGAATATCGTGGTGCGTCCCCTGCTCGACCTGACTCATGATGAGCTCGTGGGCTATTTGCAGGTGCATGGTCAGCCGTGGCGAGAGGACGAGAGCAACGAGGACGTGTCGTACTTGCGTAACTATGTGCGCCATCGAGTGATGCCGGTGGTGGCGCAGCGCAACGCGAGTGTCTGTAAGACGATTGGCGCCGCCTGCGAGATCTTGGGCGATGAGGACGCCTTTCTTTCCCAGCTTTCCGCACAGGCGTTTCGAAGCTGCCTGCGTAAGGAGGCGGCGGGTGCACTGGTTCTTGACGCTCGCCGACTGGCCGCGGCCGAGGTGGTGATTGCTCGGCGCATGGTGCGACTGGCAATTAAGCGTATCGACCCCGACGCTCGCCCGGAGATGCGGCATGTGGAGCGCGTGCTCGCCTGTGTCGCCGAAGGCTCGGGTTCGGTCACGCTGCCGGCGGGAATCGATGCGCGCGTGGAGTTTGGCATGCTGTCATTCAAGGCTCCGGCGGCGCGCGAGGGGTTAGTTGCCGATTGGGTCACCATTCCCGGTCGATTGCCGCTGGGGGCGGGCCGCGTTCTGGTGGCAGAGCCGATGGCCGTCGAGCCGGGGTGTGATATTGTGCGCCGTGCCCGCGAACTCGCGGGTGCCGGAGGGGCGGCCGCGATGGTGGATGCTGCGACGCTGGGCTTTGCCGATCGCGATAGCGAACGGATGCTCGCCGGCTCGTGCGGGGAGATTCCCGCCGAGGCGCGTTTGGCGCGTCTGTGGGTAGACGGTCCCGCGCCGGGGGATGTGATGTGTCCGTTGGGCATGAGTGGGCGAAGTAAGAAGGTATCCGACCTGCTCAACGAGGCTCGTATTCCCGTTTCTGAGCGCGCAGGCGTTCCTGTGGTGAGAACGGCTCCGGGAGGTGCCGTGGTATGGGTCGCAGGCGTTCGCACGGACGAGCGTTTTAAATGCACGGCCGCAACGCGCGTGGCATATCTGCTTCGTGTGGTCGATGCGGAGTAGCGTCCCACGCCAGCTATTCTGTGCGACGTTGACGGTATTCCCGCGCTGATGGCGTACGGGCTGGAAAATATACCCCGTGCGCTGCTAGAATGTGAAGTTCGCGTCCATACGGCGGTGTGTGGGCGATAAGCACAAGAAAGGGTTGTCATGGCTTCTCAACATCCGGATATCGAGAAGGTTCTGTTTACGCAGGAGGATATCGACGGTATCGTCTCTCGCCTAGGCGAGCAGATTACTCGCGACTACGCGGGTAAGGATCTGGTGCTGATTGCGGTCCTGCGCGGCGCCGTGGTCTTTATGGGCGACCTGATGCGCAAGATCGAGCTGCCGACCAACATCGATTTCATGGCTGTTTCGAGCTATGGCGACGGTGTGAAGTCCTCGGGTATCGTGCGTATCATTAAGGACCTGGATATCGACATCCGCGGTCGCGACGTGCTGATCGTCGAGGACATTCTGGACTCGGGCCTGACGCTCAAGTACCTGATGAAGAACCTCGAGAGCCGCAAGCCCGCTTCTCTGGAGGTTGCCGCCTTCCTGTGGAAGGACGTTGAGGACCGTACCTCGGCCGTCACGCCCAAGTATGTTGGAACCCATTGCCCCGATGCCTTTGTGGTGGGCTACGGCCTCGACTATGCCGAGCGCTATCGCAACCTTCCGTATCTGGGCATTTTGAAACCGGAGGTTTATTCGTAAGATGCCCGACGACCGTAACGATAACAATTCCCAGACTCCCCGGGAACCTAAGATCCCGGGGATGCCCGGAGGCAAGAAGCCCACGCGTACGGGCTGGCTGTATTTTATTTTGGCTTGCGCGCTTCTGGGCTATGCCTTCTTTAACATGGGCTCCGGCTTTGCCAATTCCAGCAATACCGTAAAGCTCGCGACGAGCGAGATGGTCAACGCCATTAAGCAGGATCGCGTCGAAGATTTGACCTATACGGTTCAAGACGGAAGCGTGGCGGGTCATTACTGGAAGACAAAAAAGGACAAGGGCGATACGAGCGAGCTCAAAAGCTTCTCCTCGACCTATGTCGGCTCCGATTCGCTTGCCGAGCTTATGGCGGAGCACCCCGATACCAAGTACATCGTCAACACCAACGATCCCGATTTTTGGGGCGACCTGGCGATGAGCGTGCTACCGACGATTGCCCTGATTGCCATCATGTTCTACTTTATGCGCCAGATGATGGGTGCCAACAACAGGAACATGCAGTTTGGCAAGACCAACGCCAAGACCAACGAGGCCACGCGCCCCAAGGTTAAGTTCGAGGACGTTGCCGGCGTGGACGAGGCAGTCGAGGAGCTCGAGGAGATCCGTGACTTTTTGAGCGATCCGGATCGCTATCGCAAGCTGGGCGCCAAGATCCCGCGTGGCGTGTTGCTGGTGGGCCCTCCGGGCACCGGTAAAACGCTGCTGGCCAAGGCCGTTGCCGGCGAGGCGGGCGTGCCGTTCTTTAGCATCTCGGGTTCCGACTTTGTCGAGATGTTCGTGGGTGTCGGCGCCAGCCGCGTGCGTGACCTCTTTAAGGAGGCCAAGTCCCAGGCCCCGTCGATCATCTTTATCGACGAGATCGATGCCGTGGGACGTCAGCGCGGAGCCGGTCTGGGCGGCGGTCACGACGAGCGCGAGCAGACGCTCAACCAGCTGCTGGTCGAGATGGACGGTTTTGAGGAAAGCGAGTCGGTCATCCTGATCGCCGCGACCAACCGTCCTGATATCCTGGATCCGGCATTGCTGCGTCCCGGTCGTTTTGACCGTCAGGTTACGGTCGACCGTCCGGATGTGAAGGGCCGCGAGCAGATCTTGCGCGTGCATGCCGAGAACAAGCCGATGGACGAGGACGTGAAGTTTGAGAAGCTCGCCCAGATGACCGTTGGCTTCACCGGCGCCGATCTGGCAAATCTGCTCAACGAGTCTGCGCTGCTGGCTGCCCGCCGCCATCGTTCCGTGATCTCGATGGACGAGGTCGAGGAGTCGATGGAGCGCGTGATTGCCGGTCCGCAGCGCAAGGGTCGCGTGATGACCGAGGCCGAGCGCACCACGATTGCCTACCACGAGAGCGGTCACGCCCTGGTGGGCCACATCCTGGAGCATTCCGATCCGGTTCATAAGATTTCGATTGTCAGCCGCGGCCAGGCTCTGGGCTACACGCTGCAGCTTCCGCAGGAGGATCACTTCCTCAAGACCAAGAACGAGATGCTCGACGAGCTCGCCGTGTTCTTGGGCGGTCGCGTTGCCGAGGAACTCATGTGCGACGACATCACGTCGGGCGCGAGCAACGATCTGGAGCGCGCAACCAAGATGGCGCGCGAGATGGTCACGCGCCTGGGCATGAGCGAGGAGCTTGGAACGCAGGTGTTTGGTGAGGCGCAGCATCAAGTATTCCTGGGCCGCGATTACGCCGATCACCAGGATTACTCCGAGGAGACGGCGCGCCGCATCGATATCGAGGTTCAGCGCATTATGCGTGAGGCCCATCGTCGTGCGGTCGAGATCCTGGACGCCCGTCGCGATCAGCTCGATCTGATGGCGAAGGTGCTGCTTGAGCGCGAGACCGTCGAAGGCGACGCCGTGAACGCCCTGCTCGACAACGAGTGGGACGCCTACCTTGAGCGCGAGGGCGATATCCTGGCGGCCAAGGAGGAGCGCAATGCCAAAGCTGCCGGCATGCCGACCAAGAAGCGCGCGCCGCGCATGAGCGAGGAGGAGCTTGCGGCGGACGCTGCGGCATTTGCGCAGGCGGCTATGCAGGAAGATGCCGAAGTCGCATCCGATGATGCCGACGATGACTGTGCCGTCAATGCCGGTGCCGACACCGACGACGACAAATAGTCTTTGTGGCGAAAGCCTCCGCGGGGAAACCTGCGGAGGCTTTTTCTTCATTGATTGGGGACAGACTTAAATGAGCGTTTTCACGCATTTAAGTCTGTCCCCAATCAACATTGCTGCGGCGCTTTGCCCGACTAAAGCGTACAATAGCGCCTATGCGAAAGGGGAACAGATGATCAACGAAACTATGTATGCTCGCGGTGCGGAAAGCTCCATCATCCGCGAGATTTTTAGCTATGGCCTTGAGCGCAAGGCGCAAATCGGCGCGGAAAACGTGTTCGATTTCTCGCTGGGCAACCCGAGCGTTCCTGCTCCCGCTGCCGTCGCGGAGTCCATCAAAAAGGCGCTTGAACTGCCGAGTGACCAGCTGCACGGTTATACGCCCGCTCCGGGCCTGCCGCAGTGCCGTACCGCCGTGGCTGAGTCTCTTAACCGTCGCTTCGGTACGAGCTATGAGGGCAAGGATGTCTTTATGACCGTGGGCGCGGCGGCTTCGCTCACCTGCACGCTCAATGCCGTTACGAACCCGGGTGACGAGGTCATTGTTATCGCCCCGTACTTCCCGGAGTATCGCGTGTGGATTGAGAAGGCCGGCTGTACGTGTGTCGAGGCGCTCGCCGATGAAGATACGTTCCAGCTGAGCGTGGATAACGTGCTCAAGGCGATTACCGACAAGACGGCAGCTGTCATCATCGACTCACCGAATAACCCGACGGGCGCCGTGTATACGCGCGATACCCTGACGCGACTGGCCAATGTTTTACGCGAGGTCAACGCCAAGCGCGATCCCGAGAATCCGATCATGCTTATCTCGGATGAGCCGTATCGCGAGATTGTCTATGGCGCCGAGGTGCCTTGGGTACCTTCGATCTACGAGCACACCATCGTGTGCTACTCGTATTCCAAGTCGCTTTCGCTACCGGGCGAGCGCGTCGGGTGGATCCTGGTTCCCAATACGAATCCTCAGGTAGCTCGTCTAATGCCCGCCGTTGCCGGTGCCGCCCGTACGCTGGGCTTCGTGTGCGCTCCGGCGCTCTTCCAGCGCGTGATTATCGATTGCATCGATGAGCCGAGTGACGTTGAGGCCTATGCACGCAACCGCACGGCGCTTACCGATGCGCTGGCGGAGTACGGCTACACCTATGTTGAGCCGGACGGTGCATTCTACCTGTGGGTGAAGGCGCTGGAGCCCGATGCGAACGCTTTCTGCGAGCGCGCGAAGAAGTATGAGCTGCTCGCGGTGCCTTCGGATAGCTTTGGCATGCCGGGCTGGTTCCGCCTTGGCTACTGTGTGAGCTACGAGACCATCGTCAATTCGTTGTCTGCCTGGAAGCAACTGGCCGACGAATATCGTCGAAAGTAAAGCGCTCTGCTTGCAATGTTTTACGTGAAACGGGGTTTGGTGCTAAGCCAGACCCCGTTGTTTATGCCGTTGTGTGATTGGGATGAAGCAGTTTTACGACTGCCGAAAGCTATGCGTACAATGAATATACGCGACGGCCATACTGGACAAGGAGACCCGATGCCCTACCTTCTTTCTTGTGATATTCATACTCATACGATGTTCTCTGCGCATGCGTACTCAACCATCGAGGAGAACATCTATTGGGCGGCAGAGCGCGGCCTTCAGGTGCTCGGTTCAGCCGATCATTTAAGCTCGATGGTTACGCCTTGTCCCAATGACCTGCGCAGTTTCCAATTCTTTATTAACCAGGATATCTGGCCGCGCATTTGGAGCGGCGTGCTGGTGCTTCGCGGCGCCGAGGCCGATATCGTTTCGCTGGACGGCAGCTTGTTTGGCGAGGACATTCCCGTTTCGCTCGATATCGCCGGCGATTCGTATAGTCGTGAGCATTCGCTGTTCGATTTGGTGACGCGTAATTTGGATTATTTGGTGGCAAGCGTGCATAACCCGCAGTTTGCCGAAGGCGCGACGCTCGCCCAGACAACCGAGATGTACATCAATGCCCTGGAGCACCCCAAGGTGTTTATGCTTGGGCATACGGGTCGTTCGGGCGTGCTGTTCGATATCGATGAGGTGCTGCTGGCGGCCAAGGCCAAGCACAAGATAATCGAGATCAACAACCACAGCCTTGAGCATGGCAACGATGCTGAGCATTGGGACGTGTGCCGCAAGATCGCCGAGCGCTGCGCCGAGCTGGGCGTGGGCATTGGCGTGTCGACTGATGCGCACATTGGCATGGCAATTGGCAAGCTCGACCACGCCCGCAAGATGCTCGACGAGATTCATTTCCCGCTGGATTTGATCGTGACACGCGACCGCGAGACGCTGCTTCGCGAGATGGCGGCAGCCGGCGTGTGTGACCTGCGCAAGGGGATGTAGCGGAGTTCATAAGCCAAGCGAAGGGGGCAGTCCAGACGGGCCGCCCCCTTTCTTGTGTCGGTGGATTAGCGGCGCTCGAGGACCGCGACGGTCTCGGTGTGGTCGGTGTGGGGGAACATGTCGACCGGCGTGATCTTGAGCAGGCGATAACCTCCGTCGAGGAGCTGGTGTAGGTCGCGCTCTTGGGTGACGGGATTGCAACTGATGTAGGTGATGCGGCGCGGCTTGAGTGCGCAAGCGGCTTCGAGGAACTCTGGTGTGGAGCCGGCGCGTGGCGGGTCGATGGAGAGAACGTCAACGCGCTCGTTGTTATCGGCGGCGTCCAGGATGTAATCGGTGGCGTCGTCGGCCATAAACCAAGCGCTGCGGGTGAGGCCGTTGAGCTCGGCATTGCGACGTGCGTCGGCAATGCCCGCCGGGTTGCGCTCCACGCCGAGCAGCATAATGCCGACACCCCTGTCCTGGGCATCCTTCGCGGCGCACAGACCGATGGTGCCGCTGCCGCAGTACGCGTCCATAAGAATGTCACCATGCTGCAGGTCCATGCCGTCAATCGCAAGCTGATAGAGCAGCTCGGTCTGCTGTGGATTGGTCTGATAGAACGCGGTAGGGGAGATATCGAATTCGCAACCGAGCAGCTGGTCGCGCATGCACTCGGCGCCATAGACGATACGAGTCTCCTCACCCAAGATGGCGTTACCGGGACGGCCGTTGATATTTTGGGCGACGGTGACGATATGCGGATCGAGCGCCGCGACGGCCTCAAAGAACTCCTGCGCATGCGGTAAGTCACGCTGGGCGGTCACGAGCGTAACCATGACTTGGTCGGTGCGCCAACCGCAGCGGACGACGGCATAGCGAAGCAAACCAAGATGCTTGTCCTCATTAAAGGCGGGAATATGCAGCCGCTCGGCTTCGCGCGCGATGCCGTTGAGAATCTGACGGGCACCCGGCGCCTCGACAGGACACTCGGGTACGGCAACGATCTTGTGCGTGCCGCGCTCAAAGAAACCGCAACGGACAGTGCCCTCCTTACCGGGAGCAAACGGAGTGGCAGCCTTATGACGAAAACCACGCGGTGCAGGATACTTGCCCGGGTCGCCCAGGGTGACGCCCATACCGTGAATGGGGTCGACGCTAATACCCTCGCGCCCGCAAAGAGCAGCAAAAAGCTCCTCCATAGCAGCCTGCTTAGCTGCCAACTGCTTTTTATAAGGACGATTGAGTGCCGTGCACCCACCGCAAGCTTTCATGATCGAACAGGGAGACTTGGGGTCCACAGCCTTACGCGCAGACGAAACCCGATCTTTATGCGAGCGCTTGGAGCGAGTCTGAGATGCCTTATCCTCGTTCCGGCGAGAGCCGGGACGCTTGGCCTTAGTCCTGCCCTTGGCCGACTTACCCTTTGCGCCCTGAGACGACTTGGATTTCTTAGAAGATTTTTTCTCCTCCGACCCCTCAGCTGCCTCGATCAAAGCACGACGAGCCTTACGCTCCGCACGAGATTCTGCCATCGATAACCCCACTATTAATGAAAAAAGAAAAGTCCGAAGCAATTGTACCGTGCCGAGCGAGCGGACGATATGCAAGCGGTCATTTCATGTCAGTGACGGGTTCAACGACGTTTGCCCGGCGTGGGCGGGGAGCGGCGCGGGATTAAGTTTATCGCGAGTTCCGCACGCAAA
>CALJDJ010000096.1 GCA_938023705.1 uncultured Collinsella sp. | reverse complement strand
TAGACCTCAACGGTCTTCAGGCCATGCTCCATCGCAGCCTTGGCAGCGGTCTCAGCCGCGGTCTGGGCAGCGAAAGGAGTGGACTTCTTGGAACCACGGAAGCCCAGTCCGCCGGAGGAAGCCCAGGACAGGGCATTGCCTTCCAGATCGGTGATGGTGACCATGGTGTTGTTGAAAGAGGAACGGATATGTGCCGCACCCTTTTCTACGTTCTTGCGCTCGCGACGGCGCTTGATAACCTTCTTAGCAGCAGCTTTAGCAGCCATTTACATATCCCTCCTTACTTCTTCTTGTTTGCAATGGTCTTCTTGGGACCCTTGCGGGTACGGGCGTTGGTCTTCGTCCGCTGGCCGTGCACAGGCAGGCCGCGGCGATGACGCATGCCGCGATAGCAGCCGATCTCACTCAGCCGCTTGATGTTCATAGCGGTCTCCCGGCGCAGGTCGCCTTCGATGATATAGTGATGCTCGATCGCATCACGCAGCTTGGCTTCCTGTTCCTCGGTCAGGTCCTTGACGCGGATATCGGGGTCGATACCGGTCACTTCCAGAACCTTGGCTGCACGGGCGGGGCCGATGCCATAGATATAGGTCAGAGCAACCTCGATCCGCTTGTCGCGGGGAAGATCAATACCAGAAATACGTGCCATATTCTTTCAGCACCTCCTATTAGCCTTGTCTCTGCTTATGCTTGGGGTTTTCGCAAATTACCATAACGCGACCCTTGCGCTTGATGATCTTACACTTTTCGCACATGGGTTTAACGGACGGTCTTACCTTCATACTGTTTAACCTCCATATGAGAATGTCTTCTCTGAATTTACTTGCTTCTCCAGGTGATCCGGCCTTGGGTCAGGTCATACGGAGACATTTGAACGGTTACTTTGTCACCGGGCAAGATCTTAATGAAATTCATTCTGAGCTTGCCGGAAATGTGTGCCAGAATGGTGTGTCCGTTGCCGATGTCAACTTTGAACATAGCGTTCGGCAAAGCATCTGTTACGATGCCCTCAATCTCGATTACGTCGTCTTTCGCCAAGTTAATTACCCTCCCAGGTTGTTCGCTTGCATTTCCCTGGCGAGGAACGCCAGGTCTCTTCGTAATTCGCTGTTGAGCACTTTGTCGCCGGAAAGGATCTTGCCGGCAACTCTGGTCTCAGAGCGAAGGACTTTTTTTGTGTGCTTCCGTTTTTTCCGCTTGGGTTTCTCTATGGTGCGGTCTTTCCCGTTGGCCAGGAACAGGTAAACAGGATCTGCGTCTATCACGTAAAACCATTCGCCCTGATCCCGTCCGGCGGTCGACATCACCACGTCCGAAATCTGAATGTCTGGCAAATCGGAGTCCATAGATCAAAGTCCTTCGGTGACGGTGAGTATTTCCGGCTCGCCGTCGGTGATGAGTACAGTATTTTCATAGTGAGCCGAGAGCTTTCCGTCGGCAGTCACCGTGGTCCAGCCATCCTTGAGAACACGGACTTCATAGGTGCCCATGTTCACCATCGGCTCTACCGCGATGGTCATGCCGGGGAGCAGCCTTGGCCCCCGGCCGGGATTTCCGAAATTCGGAACTTCCGGCTCCTCATGCAGGTTGCGTCCTACGCCGTGACCTACGAAGGAACGCACAACTGCAAAACCGTTAGACTCCACATACGTTTGAACCGCGTGGGAGATATCTTGCACACGCATGCCCTTTTTGGCGAACCGGATGCCCTCGAAGAAGGACTGCCGGGTCACGTCAATGAGCTTCTGCGCTTCGGTGCTGATGCTGCCGCAGGCATAGGTTGCTGCACAATCGCCATGAAATCCCTTGTAGTACGCGCCCACGTCCACTGACACGATGTCCCCGTCTCTCAGGATGTAATGTCCCGGAATTCCGTGGATGACCGTGCTGTTGACGCTGATGCACGCACTGGCGGGGTAGCCGCTGTAGTTCAAGAACGACGGTTTCGCGCCCTGAGACACGATATAATCGTGAACGGCCTGATCGATCGCCTTTGTCGATACGCCGGGTCTTACCATTTTCCCTGCCAAAGCACGGGCTGCCGCGGTAATTTTGCAGGCCTCGCGCATCGCTTCCAGCTCATGTTCATTTTTGATTGAGATCATGCCTTTGCCCCTATCGCCTTGAGGATATCCTCATTGGCACCTTCAATGGACTGGCTTCCGTTCACTGTGCGGAGTCTGCCCAGCTTGCCGTAGAAGTCCTTCAGGACTTCGGTGGAAGCGTGGTAGACCTGCAGGCGCTTGCGCACCGTCTCCGGTGCGTCGTCCTTGCGGACGATCAGCTCGCTGCCGCAGGCGTCACAGATGCCATCCTTTTTGGGAGGATTGGCGACGATGTGATAGCTGGCGCCGCACTTGGGGCAGACACGCCGCCCGGTCATCCGGCTCTCGATTGCACTGTCGTCAACCTCGATGGAAATTACATGGTCGATGCGGATGCCCTTGGCTTCCAGCGCTTCGGCCTGGGCCAGCGTGCGGGGCACGCCGTCCAGAATGAAGCCGTTTGCGCAGTCGCTCTGAGCCACGCGGTCGGCAACGATGCCGAGGATCAGCTCATCGGGGACAAGCGCGCCTTCGTCCATGTATTGCTTGGCCTTTTTTCCCAGCTCCGTGCCGTTGGCCATAGCCTCACGGAGCATGTTCCCGGTAGAAATGGCGGGAATGGAGAGCTTCTTAACAAGAAGCTCTGCTTGTGTTCCCTTTCCGGCGCCGGGAGCGCCCAGTAGAATGAGATTCATCCTGCCATACCTCC
>CALJDJ010000095.1 GCA_938023705.1 uncultured Collinsella sp. | reverse complement strand
GACTTGCAGCGACGGACCTCGGGACGCTCTTACACCACGTCTGCGCGCGCCACCGGCGTGAAGGAGGGGCGGTCTGATCTTTGGGACAGCTGATAGCGAGGTCTAATACTTTTTCGAGAAGTGAACGAGTGAAAACGGACCCCCGAAGCATCGACACTTTAGAGGTGCCGCTTCCTGCGGTTTCAATGCTGAAATCCCACGATTTTGCCGCCGAAAAATGCGGATGTTTCAGGGGTCCAAAAACAGCCGTTCACTTCGCGGAAAAGTATTAGACCTCAATAGCGGGGGATGGGGTGCCGGTGCAAAACGGCGTCAGAAATGGGGTAAACAAGGCAAACGGATCTAATGGATCAAAAATCACGTTGCAAAAGTATGAAAATATCCTACAATTGCAGCATGAAGTACTTTAGCAACATAGCGGCGATAAGCGAGCTTTCCGAGAGCGAGGGCGTGTTCACCACAGCCCAGGCGGCTCGCATGGACATCTCTCGAGATGCGCTGGCGCACTCATGCCGCGCAGGGCGTCTTGAACGGATATGCCACGGCGCCTACCGGATGTCTGGAACGCAGCGCCGAGACACCGACGAACTCAACGCCTTTTGGAAGCTCACCAATCCCTCCCTTTGCGCGTGGGAGAGAAAACGTCAGTGGGATGGCATCGCCGTGAGCGGTACGACAGCGGCGAACCTACAGCAAATGGGCGATTTCTATCTGTCCCCCTACAGGATGACCGCGCCCATGCGTATCAATACAAGAAACGAATCCCTTTCTTTTGTAAAGCGCGAGATTGCTGAGCGGGACATCGTTTGGCTCGACGGCCTGCCGGTAACTAAACCCGAGCGCGCGCTTGTCGATCTTTGCCTCGATTGCGAGGATCCCTCATTAATTATCGATGCCTATCACGATGCGCTTGGACGTGGACTCGATATACAACGGCTGAAGGATCTTGTAGAAGAGAACTCTAAAACCGCCAAACGACGCGAGCTGATGGCGCCTTTGCTGATGGTACTGAACGGGTAATGCGAAACGGAGGACATGGTGAAGTACAAAACGCCTGCCGCATTGGAGATGGCTGTTAGAAATGCCGCAAGAGAATCACCAATGGATACTAATCGGGCAATCGTTGGTTTCTACTTTCATCGCTTCCTATGTCGCGTTTTTTCAGAAGATGACTGCCGTTTTGTGCTTAAAGGTGGTCAAAGCGTCCTGGCGCGAACACTCGATGCACGTGTCACAAGAGATATTGACTTGGTTGCTCAAGAGGAGAGTCTCGAAGAGGCTATTGTCGATCTGGTGCAGGCTGCTTCGATTGATCTGGAGGATTTCGTTTCGTTCGTCTTTGATCGTGCAGAGCAGATCAAAGAAGAAGATGAGTATCGGTGCGGTGCGAAGGTGTGGTTCACCCCCTTTATGGGAACCAAGAAGCTACAGCCAATTTCAATTGACTTGGTAATTGATGAAGTGCGGGGACTTGAGCCTGAGGTTCTTGCGCCGATCGATCGTCTGAATATCGAGGGGCTCCCAGTCTGCGACTATCGAGTATGCCGAGTGGAGAGTGCCCTTGCAGATAAATTGCTCGCAATGATAGAGATGCATGAGGGCCGTGCCTCTTCGCGAATCAAGGATATAGTCGACATCTTGGTGTACGCGAAAACTTGCTTCGTCGATGGGGCTACGCTTGTCGAGAGGGTCGAGAAAGAAGCGTCTGTCCGCAAGGTGGCAATGCCGGAAGAGTTCGTGGCGCCTCTCTGGTGGAAACAAAATGGTTCTGCACAGTACGTAAAGATGGCGAGGCAGGCGGAGGTACTTGATCTCGCGGGGGACATTGCTGGGGCAGAAGAGGTTGTCAATCGGTTGTATACACCGTGCTTTAATCATTCGGCGAATGTGCGCAAATGGAATCCTCAGACCACGGGATGGGAATAGGCTAGATAGTTAAGCCGGCGGCAGAATTAGTTCCTGTCGCCGGCTTAAGACGTTTCTACTGCCTATGCACTATTCGCAGGTCTGGTCGACCACCAGAGTGACGGCCTTCTTTGCGACTTCGAGGTCGCGCTGGGCTTGGGCGATGGCAGCCTCGGCTTGTTTCTTTGCGTCTACGACCTCGGCGAAGCGATTGATGGATTCGCTGTACTCGCGCGTGCGCGGGTCGAGCGCCGGCGGGACTTCGATCTCGAACAGGTCGTTAGGGCGGATGGCGCGGATGCTGGCTGCTTCGGTTAATGCTTGAATCAGCTGCGCTCCATGGCCTTCTGTAAGGTATCCAACGATTATCTCCGAAAACACCACGCGCTCCTCTTCGGTCATCGTTTGGAACGACGGGCGAATGACGGTGGTGTTATGCGAAGCAACCAGGTGTTGCTTCGCGTCATCGGCGCTGACGACGAGCAGGTTGGACGCGCCGTAGCGACCCAGCATGCGTGGCATGACGATATCTCCAGCGCGGAGTTCGTAGCGATCGAGAACGCTGGGGTTCACCTTTACGATTTTGGAATCCGAGCCGTTTGCGCTTTCTACAGCGTCTGCGGGCAGAAGGTTGCCGTCTTGAAAATCCTGAGATGAGATGCGGCGAACCTCGATCGCATCAACGTCGTTCGATGTGGTGCTCTCGCGGGGCATGAATGGCGCCACTCGCGTAAAAGCGTCACCAAGCGTGGCGCTGTAGTTTCGGGTAAGGCTGATAAGGCTGATTTTGCCCCACGAGAGTGGGGCATGGTGCTGGAGTAGCTCACGCGTCTCGAGAACGATTGTCTCTATGGGAGAGGTCTGATGTTGAGCGAGGCTAACGCGGGACCAATCCGGTGCAATAGCTAGGGGCGGGCAGGATTCTTCGTTCGCGGGGGTTGGCAACATGTAGCGAGTGAAGCTGGACAGGTTGTGGAATGTGACGCTGCGGTTCTCCGTTGACAAGACGATGAGCTCGCACATCTTGTAACTGCTGGGTTCGCTGTGCGGGAAATAGACGACACGCTCGATGAGTCCTTCGCGCATGAGAACCGTGCGCGCCTGCTCGGCTTTATCTATTAGACCTGCTGGCAGTAATACCGCTGCCCTGCTTCGACCGGAAAGCGCGAGCGCATAGAGGCACCAAACAAAGGGGTCCCAATCGCAAAAGCCTAAATAGCCCGGCTCCAGATCGTTGATAAGGGCCTCGCATAAGCGAATTTCTTTGTCGTGAGTATTGCGGTGATAGCCCGTAGCGTCGATAAGCACCGGAGCGGGGCCGTCGACGTCGTCCCGCTCTCCTGGTTCAAGTTCGCAAATGCTGGGAAAGACGCTTTTATTCATGAAGAGGCACGTATTGAGCAGGTCGGCATCGAGCGAATCGGGTAGTCGAACGACGCGCAAGCGACTGCCTTGTTCCAGATTGAGTGCGCGCGAAATGATGGCAGCGGTGAGGCGTGGCAAAGAGAACGCGGATTCGTACATACGTATGCCCTTTCTTCTTAGTGGGATATATGTTAACAGAATATTTCGAAAATTTCTAATGACAAGAACAGCACACTGTGCTATCCTCGAAGCAATCCAAACCAATTCAATACCAACTGTTTGATGCCACAGCTAGACAGCCTTTAGGCAAATCGCGCTATCGAGCAGAGTAATTTTACTTACGAAACCACAGGCTAGGCGACGTTTCTGGCCCACACGTCAAATCATTCTAAAACTTAGAACAAACTTACCGACAAACATCTGCAACCGGATAGGAAGAAGCATTCATGAAGAGCGAAGACAGCATCTACGAGGCATTCCTCAACACA
The DNA here is from genome assembly GCA_938023705.1 of uncultured Collinsella sp. Taxonomy (GTDB): domain Bacteria; phylum Actinomycetota; class Coriobacteriia; order Coriobacteriales; family Coriobacteriaceae; genus Collinsella. Next base: position 64,478 of record CALJDJ010000095.1, on the reverse strand, counting down.
CTCGACGAGGATCTCCGTAGTATGTGCGCAAAGAACGAGAAGGCAGAGAAGCCGTTTCCGTATCCGTACTGCGGTGAAGAGAACGTTGAGCGCCTCGCTAAGGCACTTGTTGGCGTGCTGGAAAAGCACTCGCCCGATATTCCCGGGCTGGTGCCCGAGCAGTATCGAGACGATGTGCACGAGGCTCGCGAGCTTTTGGCCGCGGCGGCGCTCGCTTTGCTGTCGCTGTACTTTCCCCAGCGCGATAACTGCATGCGCTGCATGGCCATCTTAATTAGCCTGTTTCGGCACGGAAGCAATCCGCGCTTTAAATCGAGCGGCGTGCTCATGTTTGAGCAGGTTTCGACAGGTATGAAGTACTCGTCCGAAAAAGGTGGATATATTCCGTCTCGCTTTGTGCGTCATACCGACCACAAAAGGCCCTACGACCACGTGCATCGCGACGGATCGCGTGGCTTTACGGCGGACGAAGACGATGTCGTCATTTTTTTCGAACGTTACCGCGTGATTCAGCAACGCGTGTTCGATACGAGTCCGCGTTTCAACTTTGAGCTATGCGTCAAATACCCGTATGAGGCACTTTCGGACAATCGGCAGAACTTTTATTACATGGAGGAAAAGATGGAAATCGATTTGGCAACTAAGGTACGGGGGCTCCAGGACCGCTATCTCCTCAACTGCGCTCAGGCCAAGGGATACGACCTGCTCGACAAGCTGATGATTAATGCATTGCTTGCGTACCTGCGCGACGGATCAGTCTCAATTGCGGCGCGCGAGAGCTATGTGGCGCAAACCGAGCGTCTGATTGACGGCGCGGTCAAGTTGCCGTGTACGACGAGCCCCAAGGAGGGTGTAAGCGTCGACCGTATTTCCTAGCAACTAAACAGAACTATCGACAAGAAAGGGGCCGTGACATGTCAGTCATCAAGATGTACGGCTACGAGGCCGCGCAGCAAACGGAGTATCAAACCAAGAAGTGGGCGACCAAGGAGGAAATGCAGGCGCTGTCGTCCGGCGATGAGCAGCGCGATGTGATCTTGGCGCACGGTGCCACGGTTGCTTTTTACGAGGGCGATAAGCACTGGGAGACGAGCGTGTCCAACAACGTGTTTGTCTTTGGCGGAACCGGCAGCGGCAAAACGGCGAGTTTCGTTTTGCCCAACCTGCTCAATCACCACGAATGCTGTTATGTGGTCACAGACACCAAGGGTGAGCTGCTGCGCCGTACGGGGAAAGGCTTTGAAGAGGACGGCTACGAGGTAACGGTTCTCGATACTGTTAATCCCGAGCGGTCGGCCGGATACGACCCTCTGCGTTACGTGATGGATGTCAAGGATATCCCCACCACAGTGGCGGCAATCATGGAGGGGGTCGATCCTGATGGGCGCAGCTTTAGGAACGACCCGTTTTGGGACAACGCGAGCGATCTGCTGCTCCGAGCGATTATTGGAATCCTGTTCCTTTTGGAGTGCCTTGCCGGCACATTTGCGCCGGGTGGGGATCCCACGGCTCCGCGCCGCTACCTTAAGATGAACAACGTCTTTAAGCTGGCCGCGCTCATCAAGGTCACGGGAGATGGCGAGGGCCGATTTCCGTTGGACTACCTTGTGGGGCAGGTGGAGTCCAAGGAATTTCTTGGCAGGTATGAGTCGGCGAACGCGGACCTGTATGGCGTTGAGCAGTACCGCGATTTTCGCGGAGCAGCCGATAGGACGCTTAAGAGTATTCTGATCACACTCAATGCGACCATCTCGCGGCTTAAGACTCCCCAGCTCATGCGCGTCTATGAGAAAGATGGAATGCGTCTTGACCGTATCGACGAGGGCAAGCGCGTAATCGATCTTAAGGTGAGCGACAACGACTCGACCAATGCATGGCTTGCCAACGTTGCCCTTAAGCAGCTGTTTAACCTGGCCCAGCGCCGCGCCGACGCCAGCCCTAGTGGGCATTTGCAGCGCCGCGTGCAGTTTATTCTGGATGAGTTTCCCAACGTGGGCCGCATCCCCGATTTTGAGCGGAGTATTGCGACCGTGCGCAGCCGTGGCATGAGCTTTTTGATGTGCGCGCAGTCGTTGAGCCAGCTCGATGGTGTGTATGGCGAAACCACAGCTCATACCATCCTCGATAACTGCGACAGCTTGGTCTACATGGGCGGCGGCAGCAACATCGCGACGCAGAACTACATAAGCGAGCTGTGTGGCGAGTCGGTTTTGGGCACCAACTATGTGGGCGCCGAGCGCACTGCCGTCGATGTGCGCGGTTGCGTGATAACCCCGGGCGAGGTGGGGCTTATGCCGCGCGCCGATTGTCTGGTCAAAGTGACCGGCATGCGCCCCTTCCGTGCCAAGAAGTATTTTTGCGGTGATCATCCCAATGCGGCCAAGTGGCTGAGGGATTAGTCCTTGCGGCTTCGCGTGCTCCATCTTGCTTATTTGGCCGCACGGCTTCCATTAGCCGTAAACCGTGCGGCCCCGTTTTGCCTCCTTACCGATTCCGTTTAGAAGGGAATTACCATGTCCGTTATGTATCGTGAACCCAGCATCATCAAGAAGTCTAAGGACGGTCGCGTTGCCGCCGTAGATATGGCAAGCGAGCTGCTCAACAGTCGCGTGCTGCTGCTGGAGGGCGAGGTCAACGACCTAACCTGCAACGGCCTCATTAAGTCCATGCTGGTGCTGGAACATCAAAGCGCGGCCGAGCCCATCACCCTCATCATCAACAGCCCGGGCGGCAGCGTTACGGCGGGGCTGGCGCTCATCGACACCATGCAGTCGCTCGACTGCCCCGTGATCACGGTGGGCGAGGGCGTCGTGGCCTCGATGGCCGCGGTGATTTTGGCCTGCGGTGACCACCGCCAGGTGTACCGCCACACGCAGGTGCTCATCCACCAACTGATGGGCGGCACAGGCATGGCGCAGCAGACCGATATCGAGATTGTGGCCCAGCATACAGCGGCCATGCGCGCCGAGCTGGACGAGCTGCTGGCCGAGCATGGCAACCTGAGCGCGCAGGAGTTCCATGAGCTCACCGAGCGCGACTGCTGGTGCAACGCCAAGCGCGCCCTAGAGCTGGGCTTGGTGGACGAGGTGATTTCGCCCAGCGAAAAACCTGCTTGCAGGGAGGGCGAGGTGTAATGATGCGCGGCTTGGATGGACGAGATGAAGGTATTAAAAGCGTGAGGAGGGGTAGATATCTCATCAATGACGACAGGTCGCTGCATCAAGCGAGGCGTTCTGACTACGCATCCAAGGAAAACGCTGTCATTCTTGGGTGGGCGCGAAGCGTGACTTAGCGTGCTTGATTCGAGCTTGCTTATGTCTCGGAATGTACCTAGAGAGAAAGAGGGAAATGGTGTCGGGTCGAGATTATGGATTGAGCTGGATTGATCAAGATGGTCTTTTCGAAGTTACTAAGAAAATGTATCTGTCTGTTTCGAAGAAGAAGGATGATCAACCGCTCGATCCCTTTACAATGCTTGTCCAGGCTCGAACGAGTGGCGAGCAACTTGCTGACATGTTGCCTTTTGAGATGCTGCGCTCGAAAAACAAGACGGTATCAAATGCGGTGGGTCTTTGGCATCAGCGTGTCCTTGGTTTATCTGAAATATGGAATGAGCTGGGTTCAAATGGTGGAGTGCTGGATCTGAAGAGCGTAGAAGGATGGAAGTCTCCAAAATTTAATAAGCCTTTGTATGCTGAAGTGAAGAATCGATTTAACACAATTAAGGCCTCAAATGAAAAGGTTATGTGGGATGAGTTGGATAATGCCGCCAGAATGAACGGAGCTGTTTCATACCTTATTCAAGTAATTCCGGAAAAGCCCGAAGCTTACGATAGACAATGGATTCCTTCCGGGCGGCAAGGGAGAGATATTGTCCGATGCTGCGATGGTGTTACGGGGTATGCAATGTCCTTTGGTCGAGACGATGCGCTGCTGCAGTTGTTTAAAGCTCTGCCTTTAGTGATTGAGGACGTCCGAGTTGATTTGGGAGAGCCGATATCCAGTGTGGTTGATTGCGAGGGTATGGAAGAGCTTTTCCTGAAAGTATTTCCAAGTGCGCCGGCACGCTAGATCAATAATCAATTTTCGGCTAGATAATCTGTGCACATGAGGTGGATGCAGCGGGAGCCTACGCGGCCATCTTAACTTTGGAGGCAAAATGAACGGCGCTGACCGAGACAAGCTTCTTTCTGATGCGAGGGATTTTTTTAGAAAATCGATTGCTGACAGCCATGCTGCAAACACGAGAAAGTGCGTCAAGTTAAAGCACTTTAAGGTGAATCCGTTTACTGTTCACTACCTGGCTGCTTTTGCTTTCGGCGATGAATCTCCTGAGAGCCTGGCAAAGGCCTTGATATATCCAAGAGTATTGGGTACATCGATTTCAACAACGTTTGGGAATAAAATCCAGGCCTTTTGTAGTGATGTTCTCTACAGCTATGGTTCCACAACATCTGGAATTGATATTGAGTTTAAAAGCACCCAGGACGGAAGAAAGAAATACTGTCAGCTAAAGGCCGGGCCACAGACGATCAATAATGATGACGTTGATACTATTAAGGGACACTTCGGCAGCCTGAAAAACCTTGCGAGGACTAATCACATAACCGATCTGAATCCAATGACTGACTGTTGCGTTGGCGTTTTATATGGCAGCCATACGGATATTAGCAACAATTACAAAAAGATCGAGGAAGATTATCCCATCCTGGCGGGGCAGGAATTCTGGTTCAGCTTAACTGGTGATGAGACTTTCTATTCTGATCTCATCGGTGTGTTTTCAGAGTGTGCCAAGGACTATAAAGAGTCTGATTTGCTGGATGAAGTCGTCGCTCAATTAGCGGAAGATATTTCAAAGCATCCTGAAATCTTGTCTTCTGAGGGAAGTTCTCGTCAGTTCTAAAATTGTCCGTTCAGCCCTCTATAATAAATAACCTTTGCATAGGTAAGGGTTATTTATTATAGAGGTGAGTTTGTTGCATAACGATAACTTTGTAAGCGTGACCGCCGCATCGACAGCCCTCGGTGTTTCGGCTGATACTATTCGGCGCTGGAACAAGCTTGGCTTGATTAAGGCGATGAGAGATAAAAACAATAGGCGACTGTTCAACATCGATGAAATAAAGCGTTTGCAAAACAAGCTATCGGGCGGCGAGGACGACACATCATATCAGGTGCTGAAGTCAAATGCGTCCTATGAAAAAGCTGCGTGCGTAGATTTATTTGCGGGTGCGGGTGGAACTGCGCTGGGATTTCACAATGCGGGAATCCCTCATATCTTGTTAAACGAGTTTGACGGGGATGCGGTTGCGACGCTTCAGGCCAACAATGAAACGCACGGCCTCAACTGGAACATTGTTCCGGGCGATGTCCATAATCTGGATTTTAAAGAGTATGCGGGAAAGGCGACGGTAATACAGGCCGGTTTTCCGTGCCAGGCATTTAGTTATGCGGGTAAAAGTCGCGGCTTTGAGGATACGCGTGGCACGCTCTTCTTCGAATTTGCTAGAGCGATAAAGGATATTCGTCCGAAGATTGCTATTGGCGAGAATGTTAGGGGTCTTGTTAGGCATGACAAGGGCAGGACTCTAACAACTATGCTGAACACGCTGGATGAACTTGGTTACAAGGTAAATTACAGAGTTCTCAGGGCTCAATACCTTGATGTGCCGCAAAAGCGCGAGAGATTAATCCTGTTTGCTGTTAGAAAAGACTTAGATTTACCGATTGTATTTCCAAGAGAGAGAGATTACTTCATTTCGCTTAGGCAGGCGTTGGCTAATTGCCCGAAATCCGACGGTCAACAGTATCCAGCAAGAAAGAAAGAGATAATGGAGCTCGTCCCCGAGGGCGGCAATTGGAGAGATTTACCCGAGGATATTCAGCGCGAATATATGGGGGGGTCTTATTACCTATCCGGAGGCCGCACCGGAATGGCAAGAAGGATGTCTTGGGATCAGCCGTGTCTAACCTTGACTTGCGCACCGGCTCAAAAGCAAACGGAGAGGTGTCATCCAGAAGAGACAAGACCCTTAAATATTCGAGAATATGCCAGGATTCAAACGTTCCCAGATGATTGGGAATTTTGCGGCAATATGTCCGCACGGTATAGGCAGATCGGAAACGCGGTGCCGGTAAATCTCGGCTACCATGTTGGAAGATGCGTCCTCGCTTCCCTGGGCTGTATTCAGATAGATGATGAGATGGAAGTCGTTGAACCGATCAGTGTGCAGACGCTTAATTGTGATGAATGATGTAGCGCTTCATATTGATTTTGCGACAGCGTTATTCTGGGCGCTGTGGAGCAATTTGGAACATTCGAAAACATCACGATTCGTATAGAAATCTTTGCGGCGGAGGGGGGTCTTGGGGTAGATTTGCTGCAAAGTGGAATCTGTAAATTGACCTCGATGCCAAAGTTGCATCGGTTGCCTTGTCATCGAGGTCTGCTCCAAATGACAGGGGCATTAACAATCTAGTGCTGTCTCGTCGCCCGATTCCCGCGATGCGTCTGACTCCTCTTGCACATGCCATCTTCGTGGGTGCGTGGGCGAGATGGGTTTTGCTGATTCTGGCGACCCCCTGGAGTACTGCATCCTTGCCGTATCCGACGTATATGCAAGTCGCAAGTTCAGTGATTCTCGCTTCGTCTAGGTAGTACCTCTTGAAGAGGCCGATTGGGCGATTGCTGGCTTCGAGATGTCTGAGGATTGTCCAGAGCGAGCGTGTCGTTGTTTGAGATAACTAAAAAGCGGCATTAACATAACGCTTGAGGTTGCAAGGCTCGATCGCTTGATCACGCTTTAAGACGATATGGGTCAAGCAGGTATACAGCTTGAAGACAGCAGCCGCCAGTAAATGGACGCCTACGTTTCCGTCTGTGCTCGGTGCTCCGTGCAATCATTAGTGATGCTGGAACGCGATATTCAGCGTCGCTCGATTGGCGAATAATCGTTGTGCCTCGTCTGGATTCATTGTTCGGAGGCAAAAAATGAAATCTGGATTATCGACGGCCTCGTTCATGGAAACATGATTCATGGGAAAAATGCCTACGACAATGTTGCCGTTTAACCAATTTGCATTCTCAGGTATTGTAGGAGGATTTATATGCTTGATGCCATTGCGGATTTTATTAAAGATCATCTTGGAGACAGCCGTGCGCTCAGCTGGGTTGTTATTCTTGGTTTTCTGCTTAACATTCCAACAATGCTCGGCTATAAGCGCGTAGTGCCGCATTTGTTAGAATTGCCAGTTTCGAGCGATATTGGCTGGGCTTCGCTTGTTGAATACGCCTCAATCGCTCTGTTGCCTATTTTCGTTCTTTGGTGTGCAGGCTACGCGCTGCATCGTTGTGCCTGGAAATTGAATGCGAGCAAAAGCGACGAGCAGCAAAAGGTGGCCGTTCTGACCCCGGTACGCTTTAGGTGGTCGAGCGGTTCCCTTGGGTATGTTGCTGCTCAAGTTGCTTCGGCGTTATTTCTTTATGCCAATCTCTACAGTGACATTTTTTCTAAACTATGTGCGGAGTTTAATGCTCATGGAATAACGGTAGCTAGCTTTGCGATTGTAGTGGCGGCGCTAGCTGGCTTAATTGGTCTTTTCGGATCGCTGGAGTATTGTTTTGTGTATTGGAAAGCAAACGAAGCGGATACGGCGCTTGATTCGGTATTCTAAGTCGAATCGGGTATTGCATATTGAAAAACGATTCACTTTGCTGCTCCAGGAGAGGTGCCATGACATCGGCTCGGCGCATGGTCGTATATCGAACTTGAGTCTCGCCGATGCGAACCTGGGTTAAGGTTATGGGTGCTGTTTCAGCTGGAGTTTTGTCGCATAGGTAGGAAGCCCCTCAGATACCTGAGCCGGTCATGACCTAGCGCCGGCTCGTGGCTGACGCTAGGTTATAGTATCGCCTGAGTCCAGCGGCAAATGATCTCAGGATGGCTATGCAAGTTCTTGCCATGACGTGAGAAAAACTCGTAAGAATCGCAAGTTCCTTTCATGCGGTGAGAAAAACCTGCAGGTTGGTGCGAGCGGCATCCGCGACTCAGTCCTGCTTTTCCGGGTCATATTCCTTTGTATACACGGTAAAGCTGAGGTCATCGATCGTACCGGTGCTGTAGATGCATGCGTCGGGCGTGCTCCATGTGTCTTGGACGGTCGGGTCAGTCCAGACATATTCGGGCCCATCGATTCCAAGCAATGGAATGGGCCTCGCCACGTGGTCGGCGTTATTTATCTGTACAATGATCTCCAACAACATGGGCAGTTTTACATGCCATGAGCTGTATGGATGCTCACCTGGCCCCTTGTAATCCAGTGTGCACTTTGAGTGTGGGCTTTCGGCGAGCTGGCTCAAACATTCAAAAAGCGTTGGGTACTCGGCTCCAGGAAACTCGACTTGTACATACCGATTGCCATCGCGGACAAATCCGTACCACAGCACGGGGTATGGATACTCGAGCCTATCCGGCCGCTTGATTTTCGCTCTACAATTGGGCTGGTTGACGATAGACAGCCACGTCCTATAGAGCTCATCGGAAATGAGGTCGTTCGCTTGGTATGCTGGGCCAAGACCATCGAGGACAAAGTAGCCAAGACGCTCAAAATAGTGGGCACAATCCGTTAGGCCTTTTTTATATGCCGTATCGGCCTTTCTCTTCATATTGAGTGCGACATCGCGAGGTGATTTGCGACCAAGATGTTTTTTGGCGTTATATCGCGGATTGCAATAGAGCTTGGTTTCCTCGTTGTATCGGTCACAGTACTTGCTGTTGGGACCGGTCGGAAAAAAGAGCGAACCGCAGGTTTGGCATGTTATCGGCATAATGCCGCACAGCAGCAGTTCGTGGAGGATGCGGGCATAAAGGCTTGCGAAGGACCATTCCTTTTCGGTGAAGTAGAGCTCTCCTGCCTTTGCAATAATCGCCTGAAGCCCAACGAGCCTATTGAGGTTTTCCTGGTCGTTAAGCTCTGCATGCGTATGGAAGTCTCCATTTGCGAAGATCTGGTTCTCGCGCATAGCCTCGAGATAGTTTTTACGAAACGCCTGCATAAAGGGGGCGCTATTCATGCGCTTTATATCGTTCAAATGATCTTCGAGTTTTTGGGCCGTTTCGTTTCCGGGCAAGTGCTTTTTGGCTACGCATGCAAAAGCGTTGCCAAAGCGGATGATTGCCGGCAGCTGTTCATCGAATAGTCGAAATTGTCGCGGGTCGCTTGTTTTGATGGCGGCTGGGAAAAACTCTTCGTTTTGCGCGAGCAGGCTAGGTGCCTCGGTGTTTTTAAGCAGCGGGGTAAGCTCCAGACATTCCTGATATAAAACAATGAGAAGCGCTCGAAAGAGATCGGTATTGGTGCAGACGCAAGCTGTTTCTATCTGAGATTTCGCCTTGGGAAAGTTGTGTATAGGATTGTCGCGGTCATACGGCACCGGTGCTGTTAGATCGGTCTCGCCGTTGGTGGCGTTAATGCTCATGTCGTTCGACTCGAGCTGGAGATAGGAGCTGAAGAGGGACGCCATTTCTTGCTTGTTGAGTTGGCCCGATGTTGTAATCACCGCGCGGTACAGGCGGTTGATCTCGTCGCACTCAATAGCATTGTTGTTCATCCAGCAGCTGTAATAGCGATAGTCGGGAATCGCCGTGATGTTCATGACACACTGTCTACAGACATTTTCAAGGAGATATCTGGCCATGCCGGAAATCTCTCCGTGTGCATGGCTTGTAATGGCTTTGTCGAATATCGGAGCAAAGAAATCGAGGTCGCGTTCCTTTTGTTTTTGAAGGTTGACTGCGATTTCAGCTTCGTTCAATTCTACTTGGATGGGCTCTTGGTCGGGATCGTCTGGATCGAGCCGGTCGTTATGGTCTGGCTCGGCTGCCCAGTCCATCGAAGTTTGTTGCGCATGGAGGGGAACGGCAGGGGGCTGCCGAATGGCGCTTTGCAAATCGATATAAAAGCGCAGTTTTGCTCGCTCTGAAAATTTGCCCCCGATTTCCTTAAAAAGTGAGCTTAAGTCGACGCGCAATAGGTCGTTGGCTATGGAGACGAGACTCCATGCGCTTGCATTGCCGTCGCTGGCACAATCAATCTCTGGCGTCCTGTTAAGAAGAAGCATACGGGGATTGACGGGGGAGCGAAGAAAGCCAGCCTCAAAACCCCAGCTAAATGGTTCTTTTTCGGACTCAAGCATTGATGCTCCAAACAGCCAAAATTTAAAACGCGATAAAAGTCATATTACGCGGCTGTTCGCGGCTGTTCAATGGAGTCAAGCGAAAAGGCTTAAAACCAGGGAGGCCGTTATGTCCGATCGCATCAAGCTCAACGAAGGAAACATCGATGTATGCGAGCGCGAGGTTACCGCTCTTCGCGAGATTATCGCTGTCGCCATAGGTCGCTTGCATCAGATGCGCAAGCAGTGCGAGCGCGGCTATGCGTCTTCGGAGGATTTCGAGAATGCGTTGGATGCTTACGGAGTGATCCGTGAGCGAGCTGACGAGCTTGACCAGCTTGGTTTCGAGTTCAGGTGGTCGTCAGCCCCCGATGCGGGGATCGATGAGTACGTCGGGATCGAATGGATCCAGGACGACAGCTCCCCGCGTGAGCGCGGCTTCGATATCGCTTGTTAGTGTGTCCGCGCGACTTGGTATCAATGTGGGCGAACAATCTCTAATCGGAGTCGACTAGAGGCTGCATCCTAGTTGCCGGTGATTCCGGCTCCGCATTGATCTCTGTTGAAAGGTAAATCATGAACACCTCTATTCAAATATCGTCCAGCGCCGTTGAGTCTGCGCCCCGCACTGCCAAAGGCGAGGCCGTCAAGCTCGTGCAGGGCGCGCTGCTCATTGCCGTTGCCGCGATCGTCGCTGGCGGCATCGCCTCCGTCGCCGCCCCGTTTTGCGTCTGGAAGGGCGAGGTCGCGCTGTTCTTGAACGAGTCGTTTCATGCCAACTGCTCAGTTGCTTCGATTGCGGAGTACGCGTCGGCGGTGCCCGGGTCCGATTGGGCGTCGCTGCTCGTGGCCGTGCTCATCGCGGCCTACCCTGCCTACCATGCCGTCTGGCGCGTTCGCGAGGGGTTTGGGCTCAGCTGCAAAGCTCCGGTGTTCAGCAGGCGCGTGTCGCGCTCTCTTGCCGCGGTAAGCGCCTGCCTGCTGCTGGCGATGCTGTTCATGGGCTATGGAACGAGTTGGCTCATCAACGGCAGCGCGATGGGTGACCAGAACCTTGTTGAGTCGGGGCACAATGTATGGACCGTTTCCATCATGATCATGCTGGGCTGCGCCCTGATGTGCCTGTTCAAGTGGTTCCTTGCCAAGGGCCCTGGCCGTAATTTCGGCAGCGGCTTTGCCGTCGAGCTTGTCCGCCTTGCCGACGTCCTGCTGAAGCGCGCGAGCTCGAACCTGGTGTTGTGCTACGTGGCCGAGCTGCTTGCCTGCCTGCTGGCGCTGGCCTTCATTGCCGTGGCCTATGTCGTCGCGAGCGTGGCCATCGCGCTTGCGTTCGCGGCCGTAGCCTTGGTGGTGTGCCTTGCCGGGATTCCCATTATCCTTGCTGCCTCGTGGCGCAGGTAGCGGGGCGATCATGCGAGTTCTTATCGCAGCGTGAGAAGAACTTGCAGAAATCGCAAGTTCTTTTCACGCGGTGAGAAAAACTTGCAGATTGGCGCGAGGACGACGTCCCTCCGCGCGAGCGCGGTTTCGATATTGGTCATTAATGTGTCCGAACGATTGATTGGAGACAAAATGTATCCGGACTATGAGTGCAACAACTACCCCATGAGCGTTACGGATGAGGATGGTCCGTTCCTGATCATGGAGGCGGAGCTGTCTGGCGATGTCGAGCTCAATGATGAGTTTAAGAAAGACGCCAGCTATAGATATTCGTGTGCGACTGTTTCTGCGGCGATTGATCTTTGCAAGTCAATGACGGACGGCGATGCCGATCCTTGGTATGAAAGTTGGGAGAAGGCGGTTGAGCGTTATCCGCTCGAGAAATGCGAGGATGCGACAACGCTGTATTGGATTGAGCCGACCGATCCGCACAAGGCGCTGTGCGCCTTCCATCCCCATCCCGATCTTGAGCGGTACGTGGCTGAGGCAATTGGCGCCGTTGACACCTATCTGCTGGAGCGCGAGTACTGTCCCTTTGCGGTCAGCCACTTAGATCTAAAGGATGTTGACGTCCTGCTCAGCGCCGCTTGGGGATTGGCTCGAGTCCTTAAAGATATTTGGGGAACTTGCGACCCTGATGTTATGGAAAAGATTGAGGATGCTACGTACGGTGCGCATATAACGGTTAGGGACCTGATCGCGGGCGAAGAGGCAGCCAAAGCCAGCGCAAAGTCCGATGACAATTTCTAGCCGCCGCGCTGAATGGCGCGCCTGATTGACAGGCCGTCGGAAAAGTCCGGACAGTCTGCCAATCTCGGTCGCTACATCGTTCCCTTGCTCGCAGCGTAATGTTCCGCCTGCTTAAGGGCGTCCTCGTAGGCGCGCTGCTTTGCTTCGTACTCTAGCGCGTAGCGCTCCTGCTCCGCTCGCCCGGGAACAGGCACGGTCATGCTTCGCAGGTCCATTGGGGCAAGTTGCACAAGCGCGTCTCCGTGCGAGGTGTCCGCCAGTTTCTTCTGCCCCTCATCGGACGACAGGTATGCCAGGACAAACTGGGCAAGCAGCTCGTCCTCAAAGGTAGCGCAGAACATGGCGTCGCAGGGGACAATGCTCTCAAACAAAAGACCGCGCTCCACGGGGCGCTCAGAACCGACAGAAAAGTGGCCTGGCGTGATGAGGGCAAGCTTGAATGGAGGCCCGACGCGTGATATGAGAAGGCTCGCCTCGCGGGCGTCGATCGGTTTGGCCTTCCGAAAATCTTCGTAGTCTACACGGCTTACATCGTAGATATCTGTATCGGGGACACGCTCAAGTACATCTTCTGCGGCAATGATTGCGCCATCATGAAGATGCTTTAGCGACAGGTAGTAGCAGTCGTGCTGTTGGTAACTGTCTGTCGGATCTGATTCGGGCAGTTTGGTTACAACGCTGCGGGCGGTGCCGCGGTAGATTGGCGCTAGCGACCCAAGGGGGATGAACATTCTCTCGTCGAACGATCCGCTCTTTGTATTGGGTAATAGGGGATATATGCCGTTGCCCTGATCCTCGAGCCGATGCCAATAGACTGGATTCTTTTGATCGCCGTAGGCTCGGTCGACGGAATCGAGGAGCTGGTGCAGAATCTCATCGGTCATTTGCTTGTCGTCAAAGCTCCTGCCGTCAAAAAGGAAATACGGATCATTGGGCTCGCCGTCGCCAATAAAGAGCAGCGCGCGACCCTCGGCCTTTTTGGCAATGGTGTTGGGAAGAAGCACAATGCTCTTTAGCAGGCCGAGGTCACAAAGAAGGCGACGTCCATCTACGGCTCGCGCCAGATTGAACAGACGGTCCGAAATCTGAATGACGGCCGTGGCATGGGACTGAGAGCAGGCAATGGATGCCGCAAGAAAGATGTAGTACCACTCAGTGACCGAAAGCAGATCGGGGATGCCTGCGCTGCGTTGCAGCTGCTTCGAGCGCGTTCTGAGGAAATCCAGGACTCGCGCATTTGCCGCATCGATAGATGCCGGGAATTGGGATAGCGGTCGTAGCTCGGGGGGCCTGCAGTAAATGAGTGCTGATTCGTACGTGTGAGAGGCTGCGTCCTGCTCGTAGTCGTATAAAAAGATATTCTCCTCGATGGCAGTAAACGTCGACGTCGGGACTTTGACTCGGTTTTTGCAAACGCAAGCGGGCACATAATCCCATTCGTCGGTTGCTTCGTTGTAAACGCGGTCCTCAAACTCAAACGAGGCGGCCGAAGGTCGCTTGAGGTCAATCCCCAAAACAGACCACGAGGGGCCATCGACGTGCTCGCTCGAAAACTCAAAATCGCGACAGCACAGTTCAATGAGCCTTTTCGTTCTCGACGAAGGCTGATATTTCTCGACCATATGAGACACAAGATCCGATAGATATCGGCTCATATATGGCTTGAGATCTTCGTTTAAGCGAAGAGTTGCAAATTCTGCTTTAGTTTTGAGCATGCGCACCTCCTGCATATTCCCTATATTGCGCGGTTCGCTGACTGGCCCGTCGCGGCTCAATTGCCTTCAGTCTACAAGAAGAGCAGTTGCGGCGTTTTTCAGACGGGGCACTCAAATGAAAAAGAAAAAAATCGAATGGTGCGTATGAGGCCGTACGCATTGGGTAATATTTCGCTAGATACTAACACTAAGAGATTTGCATATCTCCTAGTTGTATCAAGCTACAGTGGATAAACCAACTAGTTGTTTCAGCAACGAAAGGACAGCTAATGAACGGATACGACATGTACAGAATCGAGCCGGACGCCCCCAAGAAGCCAACGGCGATGAATATTTTCGGCATGATTCTGCAAACCGTCTTTGCGGTTGTACTCTACGTGGTCGCCATCGACATGATGTGCTTGCTGACGACGTGGCTCGGCGGGTTTATGTTCGAGATTAGTGAGAGCAACACGGTGATCCCGCTCCATTCATGGCGCCTGGTGGCGTTTAGGGTGTACTGGGTTGTGCTGGGCGCGGCGTTTGTTGCGGCGCTTGCCCACAAATGGATCGTGCTGTTAACGGGAGGGCGCGAATCCGACATGTGCGAGCTGCTCGGTGCAATCGAGAGCGCGGGCGCATTTGCATCCGTCGTCTGCGCGATCGTCTGTTTGCTGGGCTATACCGCGGCATTTGATTGTTGGGCTGGCGTCACCGGAAAGATGGCTTCGGATTCCCGTGCAAATGATTACCTGCTTTGGGCGGTTGTCTTAACCATCGGAACGATTGTCGAGTGGCGAATTGTCGAAGGGGTCCTTAACGCTCTATTTCCCGATGAGCACAAGTTCCACGGGCTTCGCTTTGCATCCGCCTGCGTGGTTACTCCTCTGCTTGCGCTTGTACCCACCACGCTGGTCATCATCGTGTGCGCGCTGGTGGTGGGCCTTTTTGCCGGGATTCTGTTTGCATCGCTTGCGATCCCCGTGGTTATCACGGTTATTGGCATTGCCATCGCTATGAGTCGCTAACCCACAACGCAATCCAAATATCTCGCATGAAGAAAGGAACGACCATGTCGGTATTCTCTAACGCTCAAAAGCTTCTGCTGCTTGCCATACTTACCGCTCTTATGGCTGGTGCCCTGATGTACGAAGTGTTGCATCCCACACTGTTTCCGCTGCTCAAGCAGGGCATTTTGCAGCTGCTCTACCACATTCCGGTCTTTACCCAGCCGGGCAACGTGATCTATCTGGAGTCGGCGACATCGCTGGCACTGTAGTGGTTTAAGGGCTCGGCCCACATCGAAGGAAAGAAAACCAATATGGAAAGGAAGGCGCCCATGACTCAGAAGCAGTATCGAAACATCGATCGCTACCAGGACTTGCTCAATCGAATTGCGCCTACGCGTCTGGTGGAGCAGACGCGTCAGAGTGTTATTGGCCACGAAGGAAGCTTGGAGGCCTTTGTGACGGCGCTGAGCTTTGAGGTCAACCGCTGCGTGATGTTGGCACGCGGCGCCGACCCGCGCGACGTTCTTTCGCCCGCTGCCATTTTGGTGATGGGCTCCACTGGCACGGGAAAGACCCACACCATCAAGGCCGTGGCGGATGCCGCGGGGCTCAAGCTGTTTGTGTTCGATGTCTCCACCATGACGGGCGAGGGCTGGCGCGGTGCCAGCATGAGCAACTGCCTGTCGCAGGTCGCGGACTATCAGGCTGCCAATCCCGGCGATATCTGTTTGGTGCTCTTTGACGAGTTTGACAAGGCAGTTCGTGCCGAGCCCGATGGGGGCGAAGTTGCATCAAGCTTTAGTCCATCGCAGTCGTTCCTTAAGCTCTTGGAAGGCGGGGAGATGCCGTTTGAATGCGATACCTCCAAGAGTGCGGCCATTAAGACGCTCAACCTCGATCAGGTTGTTTGCATTTTGGGCGGCGCCTTTATGGGCTTGGATGCTCTGGTGCGCAAGCGCCTGAGTGACAAGTCTGGCACCACGGTCGGCTTCGGATCCTCGTATGCCGCCGTGTGCACCGCCGCAAAATCGGCAAACGAGCTGCGAGACAGTGCGACCATCGAGGATGTTGAGACTTGGGGTATTATGTCCGAGCTGTGCGGGCGCATTGGCTCGGTGATTAACTTTAACGCCTTGAGCGTGGACGATCTGGTCCAGATTGCGTATGAACAGTACCTGCCCAAGTACAACAACATGATGGGAAATGGCGCCAAGATGGAGCTGATGGCAGATGCTGCTCGCCTTGCGGCGAAGCGCGCGGTTAAGGAAGGTGCCGGCGCGCGCGGCATGCTCCGTCAACTGCGTCCCCTTATGATGTACGCCTGGAGGGACATGCGGGAAGATACCTATATTTCCCGTGCGACCTTGGTCGTGAGCGACGGGGAACTTGCGGTTGCGTACGAGCGCTCTCATGAGCCGCGGGGCTTTTTGCAGGAAGAGATGGGGGAGAATTCGCCCTTTCTGAACGGGAGAGAGATTGAAGCCCTGGCGTTGGTAAGCGACTGGATGGAGCATGAGGACGAGGACGAGCATAAGCCGTATCAGCCTGAGTTTGCTTGGCTGGCGGATTTGGTGGACGGTTCGGCGCTCGACAAGATCGTGCAGGGCGGCAAGGCATTCGATCTTGCTGGGGTGTTGTTGCGCGGCGTTCCGTTTGATGGGCCGGAGCGCATTGCCGCCCACGAGCTGCTTAAGGCGTGCGCCTGCTACAACGACGTGCTCTATGCCGACAAGGAACGGTATCGCAACCTTGCTCAGGTGCTTACGCTCACCAAATTGGTGTACAAAAAATCGCCCGATTGCTTGCTGAGCCCGCTCGATGTGGTTATGAACGGCACGACTACGGGCAACGGTTTTCAGGGTCTTGGCGAGTGGGTCGATGCCATGAGCAGGTCCGAAAAGCCTTCGTTGGAAAAGTGGCAGTACCTGGCGGCCGGGGAGGCCCTGCGGATTTACGACCACTTTAGCAAGCGTCCCGACCAGGTAAAGGAGCTTGCCGCCGATGTGTCCCTGATGCGTGTCGCCCTCGCGGTGATCGACGCTGAGGAGCGCGAGGCGTTGGAATGCGATCTTGAGAAGCTGCTCGCTTCGTGCGAGTAGTCGCCGACTGCTTCTCTTTCCTTTCTTTTCTCAAGCGGCATAGATGCCATCGCTCAGCCGCCCTGCGTGAGTTTTTGTCCGCACGGGATGGTATTCAACACATGCAACAACTAAATCGGAGGTTTGACCATGGCTACGTGGGAGCTGAACTGTCAATCGAATCCGTCGTCTGCGGGCGACAAGGAGCTTTCTCCCTATCTTGCGCGCCAAAAGGCGATGCGCGAGTTTTTTGAGCGTGCGCTGTTTGTCCCCAAGGATCAGGACAACAACGGCCTGTACTTTTTGGGCGCCACAACGGGCTCGGGTAAAAACTACACGGCCGAGCAGGTCACGGCAGACCTGATTGCCGGCGGCTGGGATGAGTCGGGCTGTTTTAATAAATGTCCCGGTCGCCGTACTCTGGTGTTTGTGGTTCCGGGTAAGGACAACCGCGACAACTATGTTGCAAACGTGCGCGAATTGTTGGTTGAGCAGGGCATGAGTGACGATGATGCGGAGCGCATGGTGTTCGATCTTCCGCGAGCGGGCGAGAACATCAAAAACTGGATTGACGCCACGTTTGACAAGGGCAGCGTAAGGCCGCGCGATATTCCATGCCCCTTTGGAGCAAAGGACGAGGCCGTTCTTCGCGATATTGCGCACGCGTGGCGCGGTGTGATGGAGGTCGCCGATGACCTTTTGGGCCTTTTGGACAAGAAGGAGCGTCTGGGAAGCGTTGTCGACCGCCTGACTCCAGGGCTGTGGGATAAGCTGGCGTTGGCAGACGCGAGCTTGCGTCGAGCGGTGAGCCGTGGACGCCAGAGCATCACGCGTGGCATTGAGGAGATTCCCCGGATTTGGCCCTCGGCATTGCTTAACGATAAGCGCGCGCCGCATGTAATTGCATGCACGCCGCAAAAGCTCGTCAATAGAATCGATACGGTGACAGAAGCGGGCGTTGTGTTCTTTAACGCAGCGGTTGCCGACGAATGCCTGTTTATCTTTGACGAGATCGACCATGCGAAGGCCGATATGCTGTCGATGCTGGCGGCGGGACATATGAAATTTCAGCCCGACGAGATGCTGCGTATTCTTGACCGTCATTTTAATGGCGGCGTGGTTGATCCTCTGCTGCTGGGAAATCGGGACCAGTGGATGGCGGTCTATACGCATGCCTCGACCTCGGGCGAGCACGAGGGGTCAAACGCGGCAACGGGCAAGGTTTCGCGCGCAAGTGTGGAGACGGCTGCCGAAGAGATCGCCAAGGGTGCCAAGCGTATTCAAAAGATGATCGCTGCGTGTATTCAGGATATGGAGCTGCAGCAGCCTTTTGCCCTGTCTGACAAGGCGAAAGACGAGCAGCTTGCCGGTCGTCATCTGTTTGGCAGCGACGATATTTCGGTGGGCGATGGCCTGTCGAATCCCTTGCGCTATGAGCTCGATACTCGCCGCAACCGCAACATGATTACGTCTTGTGGGACGGACGAGCAGCAGACCGTCAATAAGGCGGTGCGCCGTGCGCGCGGCCTTGTCAGGATGGTGGTGGGCCATCTTGCCCGCTGTGCCACGCTTATGGACAAGCTGTACTACGGCAGCATTTCGTACAAGGACGATCTTTCGCGCAAGAATATCATCGATGCCCTGGGCATTAGGAACGACCAGACCAACGAGAAATACTTCTGGAATTCGTTGATGCTGGCGCTGTTCTTTAAGGACCGCAAGAACGATGAAATCGATGCCGTTGACGACTCGATGTATGCGCGTGGTGTTGACTACCTGGTGATGGAAACCACCATCGACCATATGTTTACCACGTACCTGACTAATCACGGCATTGAGCGCATGCCCGAGGCGTATCTGGCATCCATTGCCGCCAAGGCTCCCTGTGTGTGCATGAGCGCCACCTGGAATGCACCGACTATTAAGAACTTTGACCTGGATTACCTGGACGAAGTGCATGGCGTGGTTCGTAAAGATGCCTGGATTGGCGAGCTCAACCAGGAGATCGTGCGGCAGACCAGGCTGTTCAACAAGCAGGCGGCAACGATGTACGCCGTCGACGTCGTTTGGGTTGACGAGTCCAAGAAGCTTGCCGGCATGGCGGCCGTGGCCGGCGGCGCCAATGGCGGCGGTATCGTGTCGCCCGACGAGGTGTACGAGCATGTGATGGGATTCTTTGACCAGATTGGCGTGAGCGAAGGGCTTGCGGCGTGCCTGCGCCGAAAGATTGCCGACAGGGTGACCACGAGCGATGCCGAAAGCATCGAGTTTGAACTAAAGCGTCTGAGCAAGACGCTCGTTGCCGTGAGCGCCTGGGCGCGTGGCGTGGCGCGCAGTGAGCAGCAGGCGGGAGCCATCTTTACGACACGACACATGGGAAACCATGGCGACTTTAATAGTTTGGCGCTGGATCTTGCCCGCGAAATCGTTGCCGAACTGGTGATTAGGAACGTTAAGCATCCCGAGGCTTCGTACGAGAAGTCGCTCGAGGAGGCAAAGGATATGGTGCCGTGCTTTAACGCTGCGGGATGGGAGGAAGGTTGGCGCGGCGCTCAGGAACGTCTGAAGGACGGAGAGCCGACCCTGATGTTTATCAACCTTGCCGCTGGTGGCTTTTCCAAGAACCTTAAATACGAGGTGCCGGAGAGCCTGCGCAACACGGTGCGCCAGGTCGATTGTGGTTTTGGCAACGATGGGCGACATCCCAAGATGGACCTCGATTTTCTGTACGTGGAGTCGCCCACGAGCCGCTTGGCTTGGGGAGTCGATATGAGCTCAAAGAAGTTTGACCAGCAGGCGCTGCTTGGCGTGGTCGAACAGGAGGAGCTCGTGACGCGCGGTGAGATTCCGTTTATCCAGAAGCGCCATCGTGTGCGCACGGTACTGGCGGGCGCCGGCGGAAAACTGCCGGTGCGCGACACCCTCTCGTACCAGGTCGAAGGCGCTCGCATCGTGGCGCAGGCGGTGGGCCGCTTGATGCGTACGAGCGTAAAGATGCTCCATGTGCAGGTAATGCTCGATCGCGAAATCGCCGCCGATTGCGATTTTTCGTTCTTGCACGATTTGCCGATGGGCTACGAGCTGGAGCAGGTGGTTGGCGCCTGTGCGGCCGTCAACAATCACATGGCGGACAAGAAGCAGCACGCTGCCAGTAAGCAGCAGAACCTTGCTGCCTTTAGGAACAACCTGGCGAAAGAGAAGCACGAAAAGCTGGCGTGGAAGGTTGCCTCGCTCGATGCGCGCGAGGAAGATCTGGCCGCTTTCGATGACGAGCGCAATTTTTATCTGCATCATTTTTGCCTACCGTGGGAGGAGCTTGCGAGCTATCCTGCACGCAAAAGCACCGCACTGCACATGCCGTTTGCCGCGAGTGGCTATGCGTATGCGCAGGGCGGAGCGTGTAAGGTGCCGCATTTTGAATTTCCCAGCTACGATGGCGAGCCTGTTGAGCAGATTGCCGCTCGCCTGGAGGAATGTTGCCGCTACGACAAGGGATTAAAGGGCGCGACGGTTCGTCAGATAAGCCAAGCGGCGGCGCGCGTACCCGAGCTGCTTTCGATTCGCGAGGTGCGCGAGCGCTGGTCACGCGACGGGGTGCCCGCGACGCTGCAGCCGGCGGCGACGGCACATATGACACCCTATATGTTTCAGGCGGTATACCTGGGAGAACTGGGAGAGTCTGCCGGCAGGGCCATCTTCGAGGCGTATTACGACGGTCGCTATTCGCTTACTCGTGGCGATGCAGCCCATGCCGAGACGGGCGGCGATTTTGAGGTGCTCGATGCCGCTGGCAACAAGACCGGCGTGTGGATCGATTTTAAGCACTATCGCATCGGCGCCTACGAGGCCTACAGGCGCTCCGGCGGCGAGACTACGGACGCAGAGCGCTTTAAGGCAAAGGCTCAAAAAGTCGGGGCGAAGCGGCTGCTGATCGTCAATGTTTTGGCTGACGAGGCGGCGCTGGAGCTCCGCCAAAAGCCAATCGATGACGAGGGGATGGTGTTCTCCTTCCCCTATATGGCAACTGATGGAGCAATCAACCTGGAGATGATGGAGGCGATCGGCCGTGCAATCGAAGCATAACCAGCCGTGTGGTCTGGGAGACATCGCTGTGTCCGAGCTCGTATTGCAGCTCGATGCCGCGGCTGCCGAGAAGCGCTACTCGGTCTTTTGGTGCAACGTCGGCGATGCGGACAAGCATGCCGTGGCAAACTTTATGGCCGATGTGTGCCAGACAGGTAAGGTCGTCGCGCTTACGCAGCTCGAGGACAACCGCGTCTTTCTGATGGTCAAGGCGGGCGCGCAGACGGGTGACCTGAGCGCTTCGCTCGACCACGAGCAAATGGTTCCGATTAAAACTCATTGGAACGAGCTGGATGATTACATCGCATTGCGTCTGCTGTTCAACTCGTGCTCGCAATTTGAGGGGATCGAGGACGAGATTCCCAATGATACGGGGCACTTGTATGTTGTAAGCGCCAAGGGTGCTCGCCGCGACGCCATTGAGGAAGCTGGAACGGGCCCTGCCAAGATTGAGACGGTCGAGACCGTTATCAACGAGGATTGCACCTTCGAACTTAAGATCCGAACGTTTACCAAGCGACGGGTGCTCATCGGTCGTGCGGCAGGCGACAAGAAGGAGCTCGAGAAGATTAACAGCCAGGTTGGTTACAGGCTGTCGCCCGTGGCTTCGGTGGTGCTGGCTCACGGACAACGTGACGAGTACATCCTGCGCCGCGCCAAGGGCGATAAGCCGTCCAAGCGCCGTGATCTTACGTTTTCGGCCCAAGCGGAAAAGGTCGCCTATACCAAGAAGGGCATCCTGTACCGAGAGCTGCAGATCCTCGAGCGCCGGTACGGCGACTTTGCCCGGGTGTCGCTCAGGGAGTATCCGCGCAAGAGCTTCTACGAGGTTTTGAAAAGCGAGCGATATGCCCGCGTGGTTGCGGAGCGCGCGGTGGGACAGCGGGTTGTGGTGTCGTTTGCGCACAAAGGGCTTGCTGGGGTGGCGCGCCAGTTGGTCGATCGACTCAACGATTCCTCGTGGGGCGTGTGCGCGTCGTATGGCGGGAAGGATGTGGATCCGCTGGCGTGGAATATCGTCATGGTGCCCAACGAGGTCGCCGAGAACGATGGCTATGCCCTGCACGCTGGCGTGGTTGAGCAGCATGTGACGCCGGACGTGTGCGAGCCGCTGTTTAAGGCGGCGTCGAATGCAAAGGTGTGCGGCGCACAGGAGGGAATCCTGGGCGCCATGCTCAAAGAGCTGTTGGTTAAGCAGGATGTTGCCGACGGCCGGGTGAAGGCGTTTGACCTTGGCTCTTTTGGCGTTGGGTCGGTGACGGTCTGTGGCGTGGTCAATGTCCCGCGCAAGGAGAAGGATAAGGTTGAGCTGGATGAACGCCTCGCAACGCTAACGATTGGTGTCGACGGGACCATGGACTACACCTCGCATCCCATCGAGGACGGTCCTGTGGACGAGATGGAGCTTGAACTGCTGACGTCGGACGGCAAACTCGACAAGGATGCCTACATCTTTGACGTGCGGGCAGGCGAACGATCTATGTTGGCACGCGTGCGGGACACGGGCTTGACGACCTTCTCCAACACTTTTGTGACCTTGGTGCGCGATTACCAGCTTACGGGTAAGGCGGGTCGTAAGAAGGAGTTTTTCGAGAGCTACAACTCGCCCTATTACGGTATTGGAACGTTTGAACGTGCAGGGTTGACCTGCTACTTTGTGGGCGTCAACAACGGCACCAAGGAGGATCTGGCAACGTCGATTCATGTGCGCTCGGTCGAGGTGCTCGAAGGCGACGATCTGTCCGAGCTGCTGGTTCAGCTGGTCAATGAGGGGCTTTCGCGCCACGGGGCTCCTTCCAGGTGGCCGATTCCGGTGAAGTATCTCAACGAATATGCCGCGCGTGAGGGCGCGGCGGGGGAGTGTGGTATTTGCTCGTGAGGAAACAGATTAGTTATATGTGCTAGAAAACTAAAATTGTTCTTGCAACATACAAGCGGAGCGCATATACTGCAGTCATAGCGTATGAGATGGGGTCTCTAAAAGAGGCCAAGCACAGCAATTTGAGTTTATGTAGACGGGACTTGAGCATGAACACCAGCAGTTTCTCCTTTAACAACGATAATAGTGGTTACATTAATCTCGAGACCATTTATGGCCGTACTGACCGTTCTCGCACAGAGAACTGGCCTGTATGCCTAGGTGAAGAGGCGCCAAGTGGCGAAGATCTCGAGTATTTGGATGAGATTGAGCGCGAGCGGAACTATGAGTTTGGCTTTTGCGAATGCCAGGTTCGCCGCGATTCAAATCGCTCAATTTAATTACCTCGTTATCACCTCTTTTTAATGGGGCAAGTTGGATCGACTATCTGTGTCAAACAACGGCTCACCGTGGGAAGGAATCGACAATGAGCAAGAATATGAACAAGGACATGGACGGCAAGGCTTTGGGTAAGGCCAAGGCGGCTGGACGCGTGGTGACGGTTGCTGCGGCGACGATTGCCATGACGGGCGGCTCGATGCTGTCGCCCCTGGTCGCGGTGGCACAGGATGCGGATGACGTTGGCGCCACGGGTGCAACGGCTGCGGTGATGTCGCCGCTGACGAGTACTGCGGCCGCCGGTACTGGCGCGGGTGCCGTGTCTGCAGCGCAAAAGGTCGCCGACCTGCAGGCTGCAGTTGATGCGGCGCGCGCTAAAGCTGCTACCGCCAAGGCCGATCTGGAAGCGGCTGCCGCTCCCTACGATGCTGCCGCCGTCAACCAGCGGCAGGCGCGGGGCGCCTATGACGCGGCCCGCGGTGCGAGCGATAGCGCGGCCTCCGCTGCTTCGGCCGAGCTGGAAAAGCAGCTGGGCGCTGCGCAGGACAAGGCCGATCAGGATGTCAAGGCGTTTGAGGACGCTCAGGCTGCGCTCGATGCTGCCAAGAAGGAGCTGGCGGACAAGGATGAAGCCCTGACTGCTGCCCAGAGGGCATCCCGTGATGCCCAGTCTGCGCTTGAGGCCGCACAGGCTGCTGCATCCGATGCTACGCCCGAGGCTGTAGCTGCCGCCCAGGCTGCCGCAGGGCAGGCTGCGAGTGACCTGGAACAGGCGAAGCAGCAGGTCGTTGATGCGCAGGCCAAGCTCTCGGATGCTCAAGACGCTGCCACTGCCGCCGCTGCCAAGCAGCAGGACGCGCAGGGCAAGCTTTCGGCAGCTCAGCAGGCAAAGGCCGCGGCAGATGCGGACGTGGATGCCGCGCAGACGAGCTATGACGCGGCCAAGGCCGATCTGGATCGAGCCGAGCAGGGCGCCGCGGGCCCGGAGTACGAGGCCGCCAAGGCAAAGGTGGCTGCTGCGTCCGAAGCGCTGACGGCCGCCAAGGCCGCGCAGTCGAAGTGCGAGAGCGAGCTTGCTGCCGCTGAGCAGGACGTTGCCGCCGCCGAGGGCGAGGTTCAGACTGCTCAGCAGGCAGTTGCCGATCAGCAGCAGGCCGCTGCCGATGCCCAGTCAAAGCTGGATGCCGCCGCTGCTGCCAAGACCGCTGCCGACGCCGCTCTTGACCAGGCCAAGACCGATCATGCCAGTGCGCTCACGGAGCTGGCCGATGCCCAGGCCAAGCTTTCGGCGGCCAAGGACGAGAAAGACGCTGCCGACAAGGCGCTCGATCAGGCGAAGGCCCAAAAGCAGCAGGCCGACCAGGCTGTGGCTCAGGCCCAGGCAAAGCTCGATGCCGCTCAGGCAACGGCGAATGCATCGGCGGAGAACTACCGCCAGGGTGCCATCGCATTCTTTAAGAGTGTGGGTGCCGACGATGCGGCGGATATCATCCTCAACTGCAAACTCGCTGGCTACAACAAGGTGGGCGAGGAAGTCGACGCGACGAGCCTGACCAATATGAAGCAGGCGGTTGTGTGGCTCAAAGCGTGCAACGAGTATCGCGCAAGCGTTGGCCTAGGCGAGCTCAAGGTGACATATGCCATGATGGCGACCGCCATCGCCGACGCGAACTTCTCCGATACGAAGGTCGCGCACGCTCAGCAGTTTAACGTGGGCGAGAATGTGGCGTGGAACTACGGAAGCAATCCGTTTAAGCAGTGGGTCGATCAGGAGAAGGCCATCTTTGATGCTGCCGCCGCCTCGCTGGGCGCGTCGGGCCTTACGGGAAAGGCCGCTTACGATTTCTATACAGCGCATAGCTCCCAGATTGATAACTACGCCGCACTGCACGGTGGACCAAACCCTTCGGTCGGACATTACATCAACGTGATCAACCCCGATTACACCGTGACGGGCATGGGCGTTTGCACGCGAGGGACGCTGTACGGGAGTACACAGGCGCAAACATTTGTATATTCTGGTCAATGGTATAAGCCGTATAACCTCAATCCGATGACGGTTGCAGAGTATGAGGCTGCGTTGAATGCGTGGTGTGGCTCGTTGGCAAATCCCGAGCAGGGCGTGGATGCGGCACGCAAGGAGCTTGCTGTGGCGCAGGGCGTTGCCGACGATGCCGGCAGCAAGGTGAGTGCAGCATCGCAGGCCGTTGCAGCAAAGCAAACCCAGGTTGAGCGCGCTGCCGCTAACGTTGATGTCGCGGCAACCAAGGCCTCGGAGGCCCAGGCTGCCGTGGCGCAAAAGCAGGCTGCAGCTGACGCCGCCGCGCGTGCCGTCAGCGATGCCCGCGCCGATTTGAGCGCTGCCAACGCCGCTGTTGCGGCAGCGCAGGACGCCGTGGCCGCCAAGTCTGGCGAGCTCGACATTGCCAAGGGCAAGGTGGCTGCTGCCAAGCGCGCACTGGACGCCGCTCGTGCCGGTGTTGGCGACAAACGGGATGCACTTGCCGCGGCCCAGGATGAGCTAGCGGCGTACTCAGCCGATATCGCCGCTGCTCAGCGTGCGTTTGATGCGGCGTCGTCTGCACTCGAAAGCGCGCGTGCCAATCAGCGCGAGGCGGAGGCCGAACTTCTTGCCACCCAAGGCGATGCCGATCAGGCAGGCATCGATGCTGCTGCCACTCAGGTGGAGCTCGATATGGCGCAGCGGGCTGTAAGCGATGCCGACGCCGTCGTGGCAACGGCTCAGGCAAAATCTGATGCAGCTGCCGCCCGCGCCTCTCAGCTTAAGAATGCCGCCGCAGCACTTGCCAAGGCCACTGGGGACAAAGCGACTGCCGATGCCGCGCTCGATGCAGCGGCGATGGCCGTGAGCGATGCCGAGTATGACGTGGTGGAGGCTGACGATGCCGTGGTGGATGCGACCGTCGCGCGCGACGCCTCTGCCGCCGCGGTTGCCCGCCTGCGCAGAATCAATATTGCCGAAGCCATTGTCAACGGCAGCACTGACGATGCGGACGAGGTACTTAACGCCAAGATCGCTGCGGCCCACGATGCCGCCGAGCGTGCCGCGACCGCCAAGGCCGAACTCGATGACGCCGTGGCTGCGACGGATGCCGTGGCGCCGGCATACTTGGAGGCGCTCGCCAACTACACCGCCGCCAAGGTCGAGCTCGACCAGGCTATTGCCGAGCTTAACGCCGAGATCGCTCGCCAAGAGGCCGCCGACCGCGGAAACGGCGAGCAGACCCAGCCCGTCACGCAAGTGACGTACCAGGCCAAGCATGCGGAGGCAAAGACCGAGGCCACGACTTGGCAGACGGCGATGCCCGCCACGGGCGATGCGTCCGAGCTGCTGGGTGAGACCTTCGTGATCGGCGGCACGGTCCTGGTGGCCGCCGGCGTATTCCTGTCCGATAAGCGCCGCCAGCTGATCCGTTAGGGACAGGGAAGCGCGCTGTTTTTGGCGCGCACCGCAGGGGCATGGGCTCTGCGGCGCGCGCCGCCTTTTTCTTCAAGATTGATTAAGGAGGGATATATGCAAATAAGAGGAGAGGCCGCGATCGCCTGCGGATTCATGGCGGGTCTGGCAACGGGGTTGCTGTTCGATGGATGTTTCGACAGCTATATCAATCGATTCTGCGATTTTGGTTTTTCGAGAGGCAAGCCTTGGAAAACAGCGCCAGCTCGTCAAGAGGTGGCTGCGCCCATCGAGCCCCGCAGTGTGGATACCTCAAAAATCAAGGTAATCGTCACTAAGAACGGCAAGATTTACCACCGTTCTACGGGGTGCAAAAGCCTTCCTCAAAACGCCATTAAAACAAGCGTACCATTAGCGGCTGCACTCAAGCGAGGCAAGACGCCCTGCCCAACATGCTGCCCGCCAACAGTGTGCTCGATCTAGTTTTTTGGGTGTTTGATCCGTTTGGATGGAAGAACGAAGGGTAAGCCCTAAGGGATACAGATGCCGGCCCGGCCTGCAATTTCTTCCATTGATTTGTCCAGAGTCGCACAGCACGGAGGTGTTGTTTGATGTCTATTTTCGTTACCGGAGACGTTCACGGTGTTGCCGAGTATGGGGCGAGTCGCTTCTCGTCGCGCGTTTGGCCATTGGGTCGAACGCTGACGCGCGATGACGTTGTCATCGTTGCCGGCGACTTTGGCTTTATATGGAGCGGCTCGAACACCGACAAATACTGGCTCGACTGGTTTGAGTCCAAGCCCTGGACCACGTGTTTTGTCGACGGCAATCACGAGAACCATCATCTGCTGGCGGGGCTGCCAATGCGTGAGTGGAACGGGGGCCTCGTTCACGAGGTTCGCCCGCACGTGCTGCACCTGATGCGCGGCGAGGTGTTCGACATCACGGGGACCACGGTGCTCGCCATGGGTGGCGCCGCGAGCCATGACAAACAGTGGCGTCAG
Source organism: uncultured Collinsella sp. (assembly GCA_938023705.1). Taxonomy (GTDB): domain Bacteria; phylum Actinomycetota; class Coriobacteriia; order Coriobacteriales; family Coriobacteriaceae; genus Collinsella. Next base: position 36,570 of record CALJDJ010000095.1, on the reverse strand, counting down.
GAGGGAAAGACGTGGTGGCCCGAGGAGATGCCGAGTGAGCGCGAGATCAAACACTGTCGCGCCTCGCTCGATCGCGCGGGCTGGAAGGTCGACTATGTTGTGACGCACGAGGCGCCGGTCGATTTGGCTGACGAGCTGTGCATGGAGTGCAATCGCGAGTTCTACGACGATTCGCTGCAGGCCTTTTTGGGCGAGCTCGACGGGCGGCTCGACTACCGCACCTGGTTCTTTGGCCATTACCATGACGATGAATGGCGCGATGACAAGCATCGTCTTATCTACCAAGATATCGTGCCGATCGAAGCGCGATGTGCCGATGGGCAGGATGAGACGGCGAGTGACTATTTTGAGCAAGAGCGTTAGGAGGTCCCCATGATCTGGTTTACCAGCGATACCCACTTTGGGCACGAGAACATGCTGCGGCTCGCCGACAGGCCTTGGTCGACTGTTGGGCAGATGAACGACGCCATGGTCGCTAGCATTAATAGCAAGGTCGCTGCGGATGACGAGCTTTACATTTTGGGTGACTTCAGCTTTAAGATGACGGTCCAAGATGCCTACGAGCTGCGCAAAAGCATTGCATGCAAGCGCGTCCATCTGCTGCCCGGCAACCATGACAAAGACTGGACGCAGCCTGCGGTGGCGGATGCTTTTATCGTCGAGCCGCCCATTTGCGTGCTCAAGATCGACCGTCAAAAAATCGTGCTGAGCCACTATCCCATGGTCGATTGGCAGGGCATGTCGCACGGTGGCTGGCATCTGCACGGACATATCCACAGCTGCGGCGGCGCGTACAACAAGTTCAACCTTCGGCAGGGACTGCTGCGCTATGACGTGGGCGTGGACGCCAGCGGCTACGCTCCGGTGAGCTTGGAGGAGCTCAAGTCATGGTTTGCGCAGGTCGACGAGCCGGCGTGTTGCGTTAAGTGGCCGTGGTGGGTCAACGCCACGGGCGATGAGCAGGTCGAGCACGATCTCGAAACCTATAAGAGGGAAGTGGTGATCCGATGACAGTCTATGTGACGGGCGATATTCATGGCGGCCTCGACATGCAAAAGCTGCGCGATTGGGACCTTGGGGATAGCCTGACGAGCGGCGACTATCTGATTATCGCGGGCGACTTTGGCTTTCCCTGGGATTTCTCTGCCGAGGAATGTGCCGACATCGCTTGGCTGGAGTCGCGCCCCTATACCGTGCTGTTCGTCGACGGCAACCACGAGCGTTTCGATCACTGGGCGGAGCGTCCCATGGAGCTGTGGCACGGTGGGCTGACGCAGCGTCTGTCGGATACCTCCCCCATACGGCGCCTGACGCGCGGCGAGGTTTTTGAGCTCGACGGCTCAACGATCTTTACCATGGGCGGCGCCACGAGCGTGGACAAAGAATACCGCATTCCCTATTCCAGCTGGTGGCCGCAGGAACTGCCGGACGAGCGCAACTTTGAGGAGGCGCGGGCAAAGCTCGACAGCGTGGGTTGGAAGGTCGACTACGTGGTCACCCACACCTGCTCTACGCGCATGCTTTCGCCCACGCTTTATCCGGCCCCCGGCTGGAATTCCCCCGCCGTTGATCGGCTTACGGCATTTTTCGATGAGCTGGAAGACCGCTTGGATTACAAGTGCTGGTATTACGGGCATTTCCATCGGGATGCCAACCCGGCCGAGCGCCATACCGTGCTCTACGACTGCATCGTTCGCCTGGGCGGCGAGCTCCAGCCCTGGGACGTTGCGTAGGGGCAGGCATAGCGAGCTCTTCGTATGATGCCTTGGGTAGTTACCCTACATTTTGGCAATAGTCATTATCTGTAGGGTAACTTAAGGCATACTGGGAGCTGGAGGAGATGCTGCTGGCGGTCTAGAGTTTCAACGCCATTCGGTTGGTGCCGGGTAGGGCTGCAAAGCCGAAATGCGCATAGAACGCTGCCGCCTCATCATCTACTGGATCGACAACCAAAGCTCGCGCTCCCGCTAGGGCAGAAATTTTCAAGGCGTTTTCGATGGCATCTTTGAGCAACGATGCTCCCAGGCCAAGCCCCTTGAATTTCTCATCAACCCCCATCATTCCAAGCAACACTGCGGGAACTTGGGAGGGGGAGTTCCGAACGAACCATCCTCCGTCAACATTTTCGCGAGCTACGGAGTGCGTACATAGCGTATAGAACCCGGCGACTGCGCCGTCGTAATACGATGCGTATATAACCGCCGACCCTCTTCTTCGCGCCGAGGCTGATCTGTTTTTAGCCCATCCGTCTACAAGGGTATTACCGCAGTGGAAAGCCTCGATGCCTTGACCAACGGGGAGTTGAACGGGCTTGGTAAACGTGCTCATTCCCAAATCGCTTTACGGTCGAGCAACGCTTTTGCGGCTTGGGGCATGGGTGAGTCGAGCATTTCGCAAAATGCATCAAAACCATCAGGAGAAAGATAGGTTGTTGACGCCTCGGCGATGTCACGTGCGGAGCTCTCGTCAAGGTGAGCCGTGGCCCATTGGGTGAGAGTTTGCCCGCGCAAGGCCGCGGCGCGCTCGTAAGTAAGGCGTTGACGCTCGGTCAGCCTTAGATCCATACGGCGCTGTTTCTCAATCGTTGGCATGGTAAAACCTCCTTTGCATCATTGTACGGAACTATTCCGTACATAACAAGATACAGAATTACGCACTCGTCGGGGGGGGGTAGTGAAGGGGGCAGGGCGTTTGACTACTCGGCCATTACGGTGATGTTCTCGCGGTGCGCGCGGATGACGTCCCAGCTAAAGTGCTCGACCAGCCGCTCGGCAGAGCGCGGCGTGGTGTCCGGCGCGATGCCCGTTTGCCCGGCGAGCCAGCCCAGCAGCGCTTCGGGCGTGCCAAAGCGGGCGCGGAGTTCGCCCAGGTCCAGATCGCGGTCTCGTTTGGAAAGGCGGCGGCCGTCCGGTGCCATGAGCAGCGGAATATGTGCGTAGTGCGGCGTGGGCAGTCCCAACAGGTGCTGCAGATAGATCTGGCGCGGCGTGGACCCCAGCAGGTCGCATCCGCGCACGACCTCGGTGACGCCCATGGCAGCGTCGTCGACCACCACGGCTAGCTGATAGGCAAACACGCCGTCGCTGCGGCGCACCAAAAAGTCGCCGCACTCGGTGGCGAGTGCTTCGCATTGGGCGCCGTACGTGCGATCCACAAATTCGATCACGTCGTCTGCGAGGTCGTCGACGGTGGGCACGCGCAGACGTGTGGCCGGGGCGCGCAGGGCGCTGCGGCGGGCCACCTCCTCGGCCGAAAGACTTCGGCAGGCGCCACGGTAGATGGGCGTGCCGTCGCTCGCGTGCGGTGCACTCGCGGCGTGGAGCTCGGCGCGTGTGCAAAAGCAGGGATAGGTGAGGCCGGCGTCTTTCAGCCGGCGCAAGGCGCTCTCGTACAGGTCTAGGCGGTCGTGCTGGTAGTAGGGGCCTTCGTCCCACTCCAGCCCCAGCCAGGCCAGGTCGTCAATCAATTGGGCGGCAAGTTCCGGGCGCTTGCAGCGATCGTCCAGGTCCTCAATGCGTAACACGATGCTGCCGCCCTGGCTGCGGGCCGAAAGCCATGCGCACAGGCAGCTGAACACGTTGCCCAGGTGCATACGGCCCGAGGGCGACGGGGCGAAGCGCCCCACGACGGGCGCGGGAGCGGCCGGCGTCGTTGGCGCGTCGGCGGCGGTTGTTGCTATGTTGCGTGCGTTGATGTCCATGCGGACGAGTATAGCGCGGGGCGTGGTGGGGGAGACGCTGCCGTGGCCTGCAAGTTGCTGAGGCCACACGTTGCGCGTGCCGGACCACCGGCTCGGCGCCTTAATCGTCGTCAATCAATCTAGCCCTCAAACGACAGAAACCCCGGCAGCTCTTCGCAACTGCCGGGGTTTCCGCGGAAAAGGGGGACATGATCCTCAAGCGGACGGCAAAGGGGCAAACCGTTTTCGCTCAACTGCTTTATGCCCCTCAACTGGCGGCTCAATCAGCGCATGCCGCGCCCACACAAAGCCGCTACACCTGTGATGGAGCTATGAAGTGGTATCTATTGCCGGAGCGGGCTATGCCAAGGAGTGTCCCAGATTGCCGGCAGATAAGGAACGTCCCCAGGTGCCGGCGGCGGGCGTGACTTTTGTCCTGTTTTGACGCTCCGCTGACCTAGATGTTCGTCACATGAACTCGCAAACGTGGGACAATGACGCTACTGGTACCACAGACAAGGATGTGCCTATGAACGCCCCCGTTGCCCAGCCCTGTCGGCAGCGCCGCCTGTTTGCGCGGTTCGCTTCCGTCTGCGCACTCGTCGCGCTTGCGTTGTTGCTGCTGCCTGCCGTCGCGCACGCCGACGGCTACTCCATGAGCCAAACCTATATCGGTGCCACGGTTGAGGCCGATGGCTCGCTGACCGTTGTCGAGGGACGCCAGTTCGATTTCGACGATGACATTAACGGCGTGTATTGGGATATCAATACAGGCTCTAACCAGCAAGGCGGCTCGGTGGTCGTCAATGTGCTGAGCGTCGAGGAAGACGACACTGCGTTTAACAAGGTCGACAGCGCAAATAAAGGCGACGACGGCGTTTACACGGTGGAGCAGTCCGACGACGGCGTAAAGATTAAGGTGTTCAGCCCTCACGAGAGCGGCGACAGCGCAATCTACTACGTGAGTTATTCCATGACCGGTGCGGTTATGAACTGGGCCGATACCGCCGAGCTCTACTGGAAATTTGTGGGTGACGGCTGGTCTGCGGACTCCGATGACGTCGAGATGGAAGTCTACTTTGCAAATGCCGCTGCCGGGACGGCTGCCGTCAAGGGCGATAACTTCCGCGCATGGGGCCACGGCCCGCTGACGGGCGACGTGTCGCTCGATGCGGACGAGCCCATGGTCACCTATACCATTCCCTGCGTGCATGAGGGCGAATTCGCCGAGGCACGCATCGCCTTCCCCAGCGACTGGGTGCCGCAGCTTGCCGTCTCGGGCGAAAAGCGCATGTCGACGATTCTGAGCGAAGAGAAGGAATGGGCCGACGAGGCCAACGCTCGCCGCGCTCACGCTCGCATGATTGCCAATGCGCTTGCCGTGCTAAGTGTTGTCGCGGCGGTGGCCTTTACCGGCACAATCGTTGTGCTCAAGCTGCGCCGCCGCAAGCCCAAGCCGCTTTTCCAGGACGAATATTTCCGCGATGTGCCTTCGGCCGACCATCCCGCCGTGCTTTCGGCCCTCATGAGCTGGAACGAGGTGCCCGATCAGGCATATATCGCCACGCTTATGAAGCTTACCGACGACCGCGTGATCAAGCTGGAAGAAGCGACCGAGACCAAGAAGAAGGGTCTGCTCCGTCGCGAAAAAGAGGAGCAGACGTATCGCATCACAGTGACCGACGAGGCCTGGAAGGCTGCCAAGAAGGACGGCATCGATCGCGATGTGCTCAAGGTCTTCTTCGCCGGCGTTAAGCCCGATAAGGACGGAGTCCGTTCGCGCACGTTTAGCGAGCTGGAGGAGTACGCTAGCGAGCGCACCACATCTGTTGGCGACAAGCTCGAGGACTATCAGAGCACGGTTAAGGGCAAGCTGGAGGCGCGCGAGCTTATCGCCTCGGACGGCACCATCGCCCTGGTTGCCGGCTTGGTTCTCGGCATCATTATTGTCTGTGGCATTTTGGGCTCTCTGTTCTATGCCGACTTTGCGGATGCCAATGTCGGTGCCGCTATGATCTCGATCCCCGTCACGATCGTGGGCTTTGTCCTGAGCTGCACCTTCCGTCGCTACACGCCGGAGGGCGCCGAGGTGGCGGCTCGCTGTAAAGCGCTCAAGCATTGGCTTGAGGACTTTACGCGCCTGAAGGAGGCCATTCCCAGCGACCTGATCTTGTGGAACAAACTGCTGGTGATGGGCGTTGCCCTGGGCGTTTCGAAAGAAGTGCTGCGACAGCTGGCCGAGGCCGTGCCTGCGGACCTGCGCAACAGCGACGATTTCTACGACAACTACCCCTGCTACTGGTGGTATTACCATCACTACGGCAACGAGTCCCCGCTCGATTCGTTCAACGATGTGTACCACGAGACCATCCGCGAGCTGGCTTCGAGTTCCGATAGTTCGAGCGGCGGCAGCGGCGGCGGCTTTTCCGGTGGCGGCGGTGGCGGCGTCGGCGGAGGCGGCGGCGGAACGTTCTAGTGAGCGCTTGCTTTGGGGTGGATCTTTCTGGGCGGTTGCCAGGGAAGATTCATCCCATTTTTGTGCATCGAAACGGGTCAAACTTTCCGCTGAGGACCTTCGCGCAAGGGGCAGTGGACAAAAAATGCCAAATATGAGTACTGTTGCTGCGTTGGTCACATATGTTTGCACATAATAATGGGCTCCTAATGAGAGTACTTCTCGTTAGGAGCCCATTTTATTGAACATTTGGGGAGTTACGTCAGCTCGTGCAGCTGGTCGTCATGCCTATAAGCATCAAAAATGCCCCGAATCGCTGCTACTAAAAAGGTAACAGTACTCATATTTGATGTATTTTGACCACGGCTATCTACAAACCCCCTAGGCCACTCATTAGGGACAGACTTAAATGACTAGTTGTTGGGGATCAGTCATTGGGGACGTTCTTAAATGACTAGGTGTGGCTGCTTGGGCTAGGCTGTTAGATCGAGTTCGTAGAGGAAGCTTTCGCGCGGCATGGCGTGGCGGCGCTCTTCGCGGTTGGCGCGGTGCGTGGCCGTGCGCTTAAAGCCGTGCAACTCGTAGAACTTCCACGAGCAGTTGGAGTCGGTGTACAGGTGCGCCCTCGTCGCTCCAAGCGAGGACAGGTGCGAGACTGCGGCATCGAGCAGAACCGTGCCAACGCCCAGGCCATGGACATCGCGATCCACGGCAAGCAGCGTGACCTCGTTGTCGTGCGGCAACGGGCTGCTCTCGAGCAGACGGTTGTTGGTTCGGATGGTTGCGCGTACAAACGAGAGATACTCGGCGCAGGCATCGGGCTCCAGCTCACGCATCTGCGATAGCAGCGCGCGTTCGGTATCCATCCAATGTTCCTTAACGGTGGCGCCGGAGCTCTGTCCCGCACGCGCGAGCGAAATGCCACGCGCCTGACCGTCAATCACCGCAACCTGCGAAAACGTCGACGACGAAAGGCAGTAGGCAAGGTCGCACGCGGCCTCAAGGCGGTTGTACTCATCGTTATCCGAATTGTTATGCCAAAGCTGCTGCAGAATCAGCGCGATGGCGTCGAAGTCTTCGGTGTCAAACGGTCGGTAGAGAACCCGCGAGACCATAGTGCCTCTTTCTTTTGCGGATGCATATCGAGCACAGTTCTACCACGCCATTGGCATCTAATTATGGTGCCCCTGTGTTCCATGAACTCACCGCGCCCGGTGCTGCGCCCATGCCCTCCGCTCGCAAGCTTTTTCTGCACATGCGACCGTTGCGGGGTGCATCGACGCGCTCGATGCGCTACATTAAATCAGTATTTTCAATGCCGCTGCGCGAGCGCTGCAGATCGACGTATCACCGACTCACAGAGCACGGCGGCGTACCAGACAGGAGGACTGCATGGGATCTGATGTGAAGATCGCACGCGCGTTGATCTCGGTTACCGATAAGACGGGCGTCGTCGATTTCGCACGGACGCTGGTTGACGACTTTGGCGTCGAGATCATCTCTACGGGCGGCACGGCTCGTGCCATCGAGGACGCGGGCGTTCCCGTAACCCCCATCGAGGAGTTTACGGGCTATCCCGAGATGATGGACGGCCGCGTCAAGACGCTGCATCCCAAGGTTCACGGCGCGCTGCTTGCCCGTCGCGATTCCGAGCAGCACATGCAGGAAGCCGCTCAGCACGGCATTAAGCTGATCGACCTGGTCGTCGTCAACCTGTACGAGTTCGAGAAGACCGTTGCCAACCCCGAGGTCACCTTTGCGGATGCCATCGAGCACATCGACATCGGTGGCCCCTCCATGCTGCGCTCTGCCGCCAAGAACGCCGCGAGCGTTACCGTCATCTCCGACCCGGCCGACTACGACGCCGTCCTTGCCGAGATGCGCGAGACCGGCGGTTGCACCACGCTTTCCACCCGTCGTCGCCTGCAGGTGAAGGTCTACCAGACTACCGCCGCCTACGACACGGCTATCTCCCGTTGGCTCGCCGCCCAGGCAAGCGACGTGGCGGACACCTCTACCAAGCTCGAGATCTCGCTGGAGAAGGTCGACGACCTGCGCTACGGCGAGAACCCGCAGCAGAAGGCCACGGTCTATCGCTTTGCCGAGGGCTGCGAGAACACCGCGAGCTCTCAGTTCCCGCTTGTGGGCTCCGAGCAGATCCAGGGCAAGCCGCTCAGCTACAACAACTATCTGGACGCCGATGCCGCCTGGAACCTGGTCCGAGAGTTCGACGAGCCGGCCTGCGTGATCCTCAAGCATCAGAACCCCTGCGGCTCCGCCGTTGCCGAGGACATCACGGCTGCCTACGACCGCGCCTTCGCCTGCGATCCCAAGAGCGCCTTCGGTGGCATCATCGCCTGCAACCGCGAGGTACCCTATGAGCTGGTTGAGCATTTCGCCGACCAGAACAAGCAGTTCGTCGAGGTTATCATCGCCCCGAGCTACACTGCCGAGGCGCTCGAGCGCATGGCCAAGCGCCCCAACCTGCGCGTGCTGGCGACCGGCGGCGTGGACCACGGCGCCCAGGTGGAGCTGCGCTCCATCGACGGCGGCATGCTGGTGCAGGAGGTCGACCACGTGACCGAGGATCCCGCGACCTTTACGTTCCCCACCGACCGCAAGCCCACCGACGCCGAGATGGCCGAGCTCGAGTTTGCCTGGAAGGTCTGCAAGGGCGTCAAGTCCAACGCCATCCTGGTCTCTAAGGGCAAGGCCGGCATTGGCATGGGCCCCGGCCAGCCCAACCGCGTGGATTCCGCGTTGCTGGCCTGCGAGCGTGCCGAGGACTTCTGCGAGCGCGAGGGCGTGGAGAAGGGCGGCTTTGCTTGCGCAAGCGACGCGTTCTTCCCGTTCCGCGACAACGTCGACGTGCTTGCCGCGCACGGCGTGACCTGCATCATTCAGCCCGGCGGCTCCAAGCGCGACGACGAGAGCATCCAGGCCTGCAACGAGCACAATATTGCTATGGTCTTTACGGGCGCCCGCCACTTTAGGCACTAAGTTTCGCCCTGGGACAAAATAATCTCTGCAAAAGACGGCCGCTCCGTTTGGAGGGCCGTCTTTTTGGTATAAGAGGACGGAATGACTAACACGAAAGGTATGACCATGCCCCAGATTGATGATGCCGAGCTGTTTGGCAATGCCGAGGATCAGCGTGCGTACGAGGACTTTTGCGCCAATCAGGAGGCGGTCGAGAAGTTCACGCTCGACAAGCCCGCGCTTGTCTGCCGTTGGCGCATGTCCAACAAAAAGGTGCCCATGCTCAACCGTCACATCCGTGCGCTGTCCGAGCGTCTGGTGCAGGGCGAACCGCTTACCCATAACATGCTCAGCTGGGCCAAACAGCACGTTGAGTGGTCGCTTGCCGAGGGCGATTACACCGCGCACGACGGCGTGCTTATGCTGGTGATCGACATCAACGGCAACGCCGCCATGACGGTGGGGGAGTACGAGCCGCTGGCCGACACGTCGGCCAAGGCGCTGCGCGCCCGCTCCGCCGAGGCCCGCTCCGAGGCCGACGAAACCGGCGTGGCGCCCGAGCTGCTTGCTGCCGTCGACGACGGCGAGCTTGCCTTTGTGGCGCCGGCGGACGAGTGCCTGTGCGGCACGGCGACGCTCATTGAGCAGCTGGCCCAGACCAAGGGCATCCCGGTCACGCGCGTAGACATTCCCGCACAGCTCAAGGGCGCCTTGTTCCTGGTAAGCGACGAGCACGGCGTGGTGCCTGCCACCGACGCCGACGCCGCCGAGTCTGATGCCGCGACGGTCGCCTTCTTTGCCGACGGCTACGAAAAGCTTCGCGCCCGCCGCTAAATGATTATTCTGGGACGGGGATTAAAGAATCATTTTGGTTCCCGCCACCGCTGCGAGTGCGAGGCGGACAAAACGCCCCCGCTCGCGAACAGTTCTGTCACCTTGGCGACGTGCGTGGCGCGCACCTGCAGTTTCGCAGCCATAATGGTGGCAAGACAACCAAGAGGGGAGCGGAATCCATGGCGCTAATCTATATCGTTGAGGACGACGAGCCCATTCGTCGTGAGCTTGTCGACATCCTTGCCCGCGCCGGGTTTGAAATCGAGGCCTGCGAATCGTTCGAGCATGTCTCGCGCGATATTCTCGCCGCCGCGCCCGACCTGGTGCTGCTCGACCTCACGCTTCCCGTCAAGGACGGCCAGCATATCTGCCACGAGGTTCGCCGCGAATCCGAGGTCCCCATCATCGTCCTCACCTCGCGCACGACCGAGATCGACGAGGTCATGGCCATGACGCTCGGCGCGGACGACTTTGTTCCCAAGCCCTATAGCGCGCGCGTACTCGTGGCGCGCATCAACGCACTGCTGCGTCGCACCGCGGCGTCAGGCGAGCGCAGCACGCTCGTCCACAAGGGGCTGGAGCTCGACCTCGCCCGCTCTATGGTCACCAACACGGCGACCGGCGACAGCACCGAGCTCACCAAAAATGAGCTGCGCATTCTCTCGCTGCTCCTGAGCCGCGCGGGCAAGATCGTCTCGCGCTCGGCCATCATGCAGGACCTGTGGGACTCCGACGCCTTCGTGGACGACAATACGCTCACCGTCAACATCAACCGCCTGCGCACCACGCTCGAAAAAATCGGCATCAAGGGGTATTTGACGACGCATCGCGGCCAAGGCTATTCGGTCTAGGGGCCGGCTATGTCGTTTGGCAAGTTCTTTAAAGATGCACTGCTTCCCGTCGCCGTGTGGACGTGCGGCGTGCTGCTGAGCTGCTTTGTGCTGACGGTCGCCGGCGCACCCGTTTCTATCGTGGTCGTGGCGGTTGGCGTGTCCTTTATCTTCGGTATGCTCGGCATCGTGATCGAGTACGCTCGCCGTCGCCGTTTTCTGCGTCAGTTGGAGCGCGCGGCAGAGGAGCTCGAGAGTCCCGCATGGGTGCAGGAGATGGTGCAATGCCCAACCTATGCCGAGGGCGAGCTCGAGTACGAGGTCCTGTGCCGGGTGGGCAAAGCCGCCTGCGACGAGGTTGCCGAGGGCCGGCGTCAGACCGAAGACTATCGCGACTATATCGAGAGCTGGGTCCACGAGGCCAAGCTGCCCCTGGCGGCGGCTCACCTGATTCTGGAAAACCTCGACGGCGGCGCAGATGACCCAACACGTGTCGATGACCTGGGTCGTGAGTTGGCTCGCGTGGAACGCTATATCGACCAGGCGCTGTACTACGCGCGCTCGGAAGTCGTGGAGCGCGACTACCTGATTCGCCGCTGGGACCTTAAGACCTTGGTGACGGGTGCGATTAAGGCCAACGCGCGCGAGCTCATTGCGGCGCACGTGGCTCCGGTGTGCGAGAACCTCGACTTCGAGGTCTTTACCGACGAAAAATGGCTCGAGTTTATCCTGGGCCAGCTCATTCAGAACAGCATTAAATATGCGCGCGAGGACGGCGCGAAGATCGTGTTTTCGGGCGCGTTACTGGACGAGGGCCTGGCGAGCGAGCGCATCGAGCTCACCGTTGCGGACAACGGCTGCGGCGTGTGTGCGGCAGACCTGCCGCGCGTGTTCGAGAAGGGCTTTACCGGCGACAACGGCCGCACCACCAAGCGCGCAACGGGCATCGGCCTCTACCTGGTGGCGCGCCTATGCTCCAAGATGGGCATCGACGTCACGGCGGCATCCGACTCCGGCGAAGGCTTTGTCGTAACGTTCGCCTTCTCGACGAACAAGTTCCAATACTTTGAGTAGCCGGGCCGTCTTGCGCTGCGGACGGCTATGTTCCCGAACGTGAACTTAGCTAAGGCAACTGGCGTTATGTTCCCGAACGTGAACATAACTATGAGGCTCAAATGGATCTCCCAAAACAAAAACGTGCAGCCCAAACAAAACGTGCCGCCCCAAACGGGGCGGCACGCCATCTTTTATCAGCCAACTCGCTGAAGTAAGGCTGCGAAGGCCGCGAGGCCGGGAGGGGTTTCCTAAGGGCACATCCCGCAGCCGCAACGCGGCGAGGACGTGCCCGTGGAAACCCCGCAGGCCCCGCGGCCGGTGGGAGCAACGCTACTTTACGACCAAAATGTCGCAGTCGGTATTGCGCAGCAGGAACGTCGAAATCGAACCCAGAAGCGCATACTTGATCGAGGACAGGCCGCGAGCGCCGCAGAGCACCAGGTCGGGCTTGACCACGTCGAGCATCTCGTCTTTGAGCGTCTCGCGAATACGACCGGCACGTATCATGACCTCGACCTCGGGAATATCGGGATTGGCCTTGGCCTCTTCGAGCTGCTTTTCGATGGAGTTCTTAAAGGCCTCCTCCAGACCGTTGACCAAATCGACCGGATAGGAGCCGGCGCTCTCGAGCGCCGTGGAATCGATAACGTGGCCGATAATCAGCTTGGCGCCGTTGTTCGCGGCGACCTTGATGGCGCGTGCGAGCACAAAATCCTGCTGCTCAGTACCGTCGAGTGAAACAAATACCTTGGTGTAACCCTCGTTCATGGTTTCCTCCTTGGTCTATCGCACGGGCGCGGGGCTCGTGCGTCGGGCGGGCGCGGGTGCGTTGGCCGCCGGACACTTTATCTTGTTGCAGTTATACCCAAGGATTTCGGTTTGACCGCTCGCAATTCTGTGAACGGGCGAGTTTTTTGGTAAGGGTAGGCGCAGGCGCACCGCCAACGGTTGATAATGGGACATCGCCCGCATCGTCCGCAGAACATCTACCGGCGGGTGTCTAACGAGGGGGTCCCTTTGGATATTATCGAGCTTCTAAAATCTGCCTTCATGGGCCTGGTCGAGGGCATCACCGAATGGCTGCCCGTTTCGTCGACGGGTCACATGATCTTGGTGGACGAGTTCGTCAAGATGAACGTGAGCGAGACGTTCTGGAATATGTTCCTGGTCGTGATTCAGCTTGGCGCCATTTTGGCCGTCTGTGTGCTGTTCTTCCATGAGCTCAATCCGTTCTCGCCCAGCAAGGGCAAGGAGGGCCGTCGCGACACCTGGGTGCTGTGGGGCAAGATTGTGCTCGGTTGCATTCCTGCGGCGGCGATCGGCCTGCCGCTCAACGACTGGATGGAGGAGCATTTCTACAATGCTCCCGTCGTGGCGCTGGCGCTCATCGTGTACGGCGTGCTGTTTATCGTGATCGAGAACTGGCGCGCAAACAAGCGCGAGGAAATGGCCGTTGCCGGTTCGTTTGGTTCGCGTGCTGTGGTGTCGGGTGGACGTCCCGCCGGTGCGCACTTTGCGGCGCCCGCCACGGCTACCGCTGAGGATGAGGACGATGACGAGAACCTGGACTTTGGCTCCATCGCCACGCTCGAGGACCTCAGCTGGAAGACTGCGCTGGGTATCGGCTGCTTCCAGGTGCTTTCGCTGGTGCCCGGTACGTCTCGCTCCGGTTCTACCATCATCGGCGGCCTGCTTTTGGGCTGCACGCGCTCGGTGGCGTCTAAGTTCACGTTCTTCCTAGCCATCCCTGTCATGTTTGGCGCGAGTGCGCTCAAGCTGGTCAAGTACTTCATCAAGGGCGGCACGTTCGGCACCAACGAGATCGCCATCTTGGGCGTGGGCTGCGTTGTTGCCTTTGTGGTTTCGCTCATCGCCATCAAGTGGCTCATGGGTTTCGTCCGCCGTCACGACTTTAAGTGCTTCGGTGTTTACCGCATCATCCTGGGCATCGTAGTGCTCGCATACTTCTTCGTTCTGGAGCCGATGCTCGGCCTTTAACTTAGTCGACGCTGCGCGGCGGCCAGAGCGACAGCTTGTCATTCAAAGAGGGTGGCATGACCAAAAGGTCTATGCCGCCCCCTTTTCATGCCAATTTGTTCGCTCTGACCGTCGCTCGCTGCTGCTGCCATGACATCGGCGGTTTCGTGATTGTCAATAGATTGGTGCAAAGTAACCTGACCCCATTGCGCCAAATCCGCTGGGGCGGGCCTGACGGTGGCGCACGGAGTCGTGGTGTGATTTGCGTCGGTGTCCGCGCGGCTCGGTATACTGGTACGGCTCAAACTATGGCGCTGCCCGCAGGCGCGCCGTCCGTCAGATGAGGAGTCGCCCATGACCCAGCCCTTGCCCTGGGAAAAGAACGCCGCGGTACCCGTGCCGCCTGCGCCGGAACCCGTGCCGCTCGATGCATACACCGCCCCCGCTGCGCCGGAGCCCGAGCTCGTTCCGCTCGACATCTACGACGCCCCGGCTCCGGCGCCCAAACCTGCCAAGCCGCTCGTCGATATCGATAGCCTTAACCCCGCCCAGCGCGAGGCGGTCCTGACCACCGAGGGCCCGCTGCTGGTCCTTGCCGGTGCTGGCTCGGGCAAGACCCGCGTCCTGACCTTCCGCATCGCTCATATGCTCGGCGACCTGGGCGTTAAGCCTTGGCAGGTTCTTGCCATCACGTTTACCAACAAGGCCGCTGCCGAGATGCGCGAGCGTCTGGCGGCACTCATCCCAAGCGGCACTCGTGGCATGTGGGTGTGCACCTTCCATGCCATGTGCGTGCGCATGCTGCGCGAGGACGCCGACCTGCTGGGCTATACCGGTCAGTTCACCATCTACGATGACGACGACTCAAAGCGCATGGTGCGCGACATTATGCAGGCGCTCGGCATTGAGCAAAAGCAGTTCCCCATCAACATGATCCGCAGCAAGATCAGCTCGGCCAAAAACGCCATGATCGGGCCCGAGGACATGCTCAAATCCGCTGACAGCCCCAATGACAAAAAGGCCGCGCAGGTCTACTTGGAGCTGGAGCGCCGCCTGCGCGCCGCCAACGCGATGGACTTCGACGACCTGCTTGTGCGCACGCTCGAGCTGCTGCGCACCCGCCCCGAGGTGCTCGACAAGTATCAAGAGCGCTTCCGCTACATTAGCGTCGACGAGTATCAGGACACCAACCACGTCCAGTACGAGATCGCCAACCTGCTGGCCGCCAAGTACCAAAACCTTATGGTCGTGGGCGACGACGACCAGTCCATTTATAGCTGGCGTGGCGCCGACATCACCAACATCCTGGACTTTGAGCAGGACTTTAAAAACTGCAAGACCGTCAAGCTGGAGCAGAACTATCGCTCTACGGGCCATATCCTGAGCGCCGCCAATGCCGTTGTTCGCCACAACTCGCAGCGCAAGGACAAGCGCCTGTTTACGGCCGAGGGCGATGGCGAGAAGATTCAGGCTTTCCAGGCAAGCGACGAGCGCGACGAGGGTCGCTGGATTGCCGGCGAGATCGAGAAGCTGCATGCCAAGGGTACGAGCTACGACGATATCGCCGTGTTCTACCGCACCAACGCCCAGTCGCGTATCCTCGAAGATATGTTCCTGCGCGCGGGCGTGCCCTACAAGATCGTCGGCGGCACGCGATTCTTCGACCGCGCCGAGATCCGCGATGTCATGGCCTACCTCAAGATGATCGTGAACCCGGCCGACGAGATGAGCGTCAAGCGCGTCATCAACACGCCGCGCCGCGGCATCGGCTCCACTTCGATCCAAAAGATTGAGCAGCTGGCGCGCGACAACCGTTGCTCGTTCTTCCAGGCCTGCGAGATCGCAACAGCCGAGACGGGCATGTTTAGTGCCAAGGTGCGCAACGGCCTGTCGAGTTTTGTGGCGCTGGTGCGCGAGGGCCGTCGCATGGACGGCGAGCTCAAGGATGTCGTCGAGATGATTGTCGATAAGACGGGCCTGCTGCAGGCGTTTCGCGCCGAAGGCACCATGGAGTCCGAGAGCCGCGCTGAGAACATCCAGGAATTCCTGGGCGTCGCCGCCGAATTTGAGGAGACGCACGAGGATATCGAGGGTACGCTCGAGAGCTTGGAAGAGCTGCGCGCGGCTGGCGTTGCCGATGTGCCGGCCGGCGCCGAGCCCGAGCCCGTCGTGGTGAGCGCACCTGCGCCCGAGCCGGGACCGTCTGCCCCGGTATCCTCGTTTGAGGCGCTCGTTGGCGCGCGTGATGCCGCAGGTTCCAATCCGCTCGATAGCCTAGCCGCCCCGGCGCTCTCGCCGCAGGATGCCCTGGCTGCCGCCATTGCGGGCAACGCGTATGCCGCGCCGACGGAGATGCCGGCGGGTGCCGTGCATGCCGACGAGATCGAGCGCACCTACGGTCCGCTCACCTGTAAGGCGCTTCCTGCTCTCATGGAGTGGCTGGCCCTGCGCTCCGACTTGGATTCCCTGGCCGGCGAGACGCATGCCATCACCATGATGACCATCCACTCCGCCAAGGGCCTGGAGTTCCCCGCGGTGTTCGTGGCCGGTATGGAGGAGGGCATTTTCCCACACGTGCATGACTTTGGCGGCAGCGATGATCCGGGCAAGCTCGAGGAGGAGCGTCGCCTGGCCTACGTTGCCATCACGCGTGCCCGTAAGCGCCTGTTCCTGACCTATGCGGCCACGCGTCGCACCTACGGCTCGACCTCTGCCAACCCGCGCTCCCGCTTCCTCAACGAGATTCCGTTTGAGGACATCGAGTTTAGCGGCATCGGTTCTGCCGGTTTTGAGGGCACGGGCTGGGAAAAGCGCGGCGACCGTCACGGCACCTTTGGCTCGGGCATGGGCTCGGATATGTATGGCGGCAAGGTGTTTGGTTCGCATACGCGCTCGACCGGCGGCTCCGGCTCGCGCGGCGGGTCGAGCTTTGACGACTTCTTTGGCGGCAGCAGCTATGGGACCGAGCGCCATCGTGGGGTTTCGCCCGACGCCGGCCGTGTTGCCTCGACCTTTGGTTCGGGCGCGCCGCGAGCTAAAAAGCCGTCGTCCAAGGTGTCGCCGACGGTGGAGCGCAAGGTCGATCGCGCCAGCGCGTCGCAGGACTTTGCCGCGGGCGATACCGTGAGCCACAAGACCTTTGGCACCGGTACCGTGATCTCGGTCGCCGGAGACATGATCGAGGTTCAATTCGAAAAAACCGGCCAGACTAAAAAGCTCATGAAAGGTTTTGCACCGATCGTCAAGCTGTCGTAATCCCGGCGGACCTGGGTGGGCGTATAGGGCAACATCGCCTGCTCGGGCAGTCCTGCGCAAGACGGAGAGCACATTAAGTGCTCTCCTTTGCGTGCGGAACTCGCGATGACCTTAATATATTTCTCCGGCCCTCCGCCGTGCTCGGGAGACGACACGTTGATGTCTGCTTAACTCTGCTCGCTCAGGCTAATGACTTTGTTGGGGGTCCACTATTTGCTGGAGGGTGAACTTGCATTGCATTGGCTCGCCCTCTACTTGTGGCTCCGCCTCATCAAAATCGAAAATCATAATGGCGCAGTTGGGGAGTTTTGTTGGGAGCTCGAAGCCCTCTGGGGCTGCAGCTTTGATGAATTGGCGGCTGGCGCTGCCGTGGCTTACTGCTAGGAGGGTTTCGATGCCCTCGGCGTCCATGAGATTGGTGAGGGTGCCCACCATGCGCTCCTGCAAGGCATGGCTTCCTTCTCCGCCAAATGGGATCAGGTCCTCGCCGGGGTCCCAGACGTCGGTGGGTAGGGCGTCGTGGGGGCCTTCTTCGAAGGTGCCGTAGCTGCGCTCGATGATGCCTTCGCAGGGCTCGACTGCTGCATCCCGGCCGAGGAGTTCGGTTGCGACGAGACTTGCCGTGTCCATGGCTCGGCCTAAGGGCGAAGAGACCACTTTGTCGGGAACGACGTTGTGGGCTTTGAGCCACGCGGCTGCCATCCCGGCTTGCTGACGACCCAGGTCGGTCAGCGGTGAATCGCAGCGGCCCTGGACGAGCTTTTTAACGTTGAATTCTGTCTGACCGTGGCGGAGTAGATATAGACGCTTCATGCTCTCCCCTTCTGTATAACTTGCTTTGCTGGCACAGCCCTACTCGTGGGTATGGCCTACGTAGTCTTCGTCGATCGTGATCTTGGCGACCGACTTGGGATATTCCGATTCGACCCGTTTCGCCAGCGCGCGCTTCAGGTCCTCGGCGCTCATCGCCAAATCCGAGGGACGTACGCAGTCAAAGATCACGTTGGTATGCGTGGGGCCCGGAACACAGCGTAGGTCGTGGATCGAGAGGCGGCTATCGACCTCTTGAGCCATAGCGTTGATGCGCAGACGCATGCTCGCCACCTTTGGATCGTCGGTCACGATGGGGTCGTAATGGAGCGTGACGATCATACCGTCTTCGTTCCTAAACGACTGCTCGATGTTATCGAGCGTGTCGTGACTTTCCAGCGGGCTGGCCTCGGCCGCCATCTCGGCGTGCGCACTTGCAAACTTCCTGCCCGGACCGTAATCGTGAACCATAAGGTCGTGGACGCCCAAAACGCCGGGGTAGCTCATGATTTTGTCTCGAATGTGCTTGACCAGCTTGGGATCGGGCGCCTGGCCCAAAAGCGGGCTCACCGTATCCTGGATGAGCTCAAAACCGCTCCAGCCGATATAGGCGCCAACGGCAAGGCCGACCCATGCATCTAGATTGATATGCGTCACCTGCGAAACAATCGCGCACGCCAACACGGCGCCCGTGGCTAGAACATCGTTCTTGGAATCCTGCGCGGTCGCATGCAGCGTCTCGGACTCAATGCGATCGCCGAGTTTTTGGTTGAGGGCCGCCATCCAAAGCTTTACGACCATCGAAAGCGCAAGGACTGCCACCAGGGCAAGCGAGAACTCGACAGGTTCGGGGTGGATGACGCGCTCAACCGAGGACTTGATAAGCTCAAGGCCGATCAGCAGCACGAGCGCCGCCACGACCAGACCCGAGAGATACTCGTAGCGGCCATGGCCGTAAGGATGCTCGGGGTCTGCCGGCTTGCCCGCCAGCTTAAAGCCAAGCACGCTCACGATGTTCGAGCTGGCATCAGACAGGTTGTTCATAGCGTCCGCCACGATTGAAACCGATCCCGACAGCACGCCAATTGCACCCTTCGCAGCGCATAGTGCCACATTGGCGAGAATACACACCATGCCCGTCAACGTTCCCACGCGTGCACGGTCGCCCTGCGCACGACGAACAATCCACTCGACCATCTGCATCCGCCCCCACGGTACTACCTATATATCTATTACTCAAACGGATTGTAGTGTAGCCACTTTGTCCCCCAGATACAAAAAGGCCGCAACCCACACGGGCCACGGCCTTGGAATGCGACATGCGGGACCGTCCCTTTGTCGCACAGGTTTATGCGCTTGCCTCGGCCACGCTCTTCGAGGTTTCGGGCAAATCGGCTCCGTCCCCCGTCACCTGCCCCTTCGCCGGCACCACGCCAAAGCAGTAGCTCAGCGCCGCAGACACCGCAAATGCCGTGCCACCGGCAGCGCAGCACCACAGCAGGTTCGAAATGCCGCCCGTGGCAAAGCCAATGACCATAAGGACATTCGTCATGCCGATGGTATAGGCCGTAACGTGGCCCACGGCCGCAACAAGGCCTCCGACGGCGCCGCCAATGGCCATGCATGTCAGACACCTGCCATATTTAAAGCCGCAACCGTACAGCGCCGGCTCGCTTACGCCGCCAAGAACACCCGAGATTGAATAGCCCAGCATGAGCGCCTTCTCGTCCTTATCCGCAACGCGAAGCGACGCGCCAAAAGGCATGCCCCAAACGGCGAACGTCGCCATCGTCGCGGCAATCAGGATGCACGAATCCGTTCCCACACTCATAAACTGCGCGTACGCAAGCGATAGGACAACGTTGCTGATACCCGCGATCTTAAGAAACTCCCAACCCGCGGCAAGCCCCATGAGCGTGAGCAGCGACACGATGCCACCGGAATTGCCAAGCATAAACATAAGCTGGCCCAACAGCATGCCCAGATAGCTGCCCGCCGGCGCTGTAATACACAGCGAAACCGGAACCATGACGAGCATGGTTGCAAACGGAACGAACGAAAATGCCACGGCCTTAGGGATAACTCGATGAAAGAAACACTCCACTCGCCATAGCACGGGCACCGAGATGAGGACCGGAATAACAGTCGTCGTGTAATCGTTGACCGGCGCGGGAAGCAGACCATACACGGAAGTCATCGATGCCCCCGCCGTCGATGCGGCATCGACGAGCTTAAGCAGATCGGGCGCAATCAATACGCCGCCCAGCATCATGCCCAGTTGTTCCGAGCAACCGAGCTGGCGGGCAGCCGCCCAACCAAGATAGATGGGCAAAAAGTAGTAACCGGCGTTATAGAGCCAACTGTAGAACAGGCGATAGATTTCGGAATCGGCAGGCCACAGGCCCAGCATGCCTTCGCCCATAATGACGGCGACGGTGCGGAACAACGCCGCGCAGACAATAAAGGGCAGCGCCGACATCATGCTTTTGGACAGATAGTCCACCACGGCCATGGCGTTTGATGAAACCGTCGTTGTAAACGAGGTGTTAGAAACTTGTGACATGGAACGCCTTTCCCAATGTGACATGCGGACTGCCCCTTTGTCACATCGTGCGGTACTGACCGATTGCGCGGTACTTTTCGTAGCGGAGGTTTGTGAGGGTCGCGTCGTCGAGCTGCCCAAGCGTATCGAAGGCATCAAATGCCGAGGACATGACGGCACCGGCGATCTCCTCATGCGACAGGCCCCTATCGTCAACAATGCCGTCGATGATGCCGAGCGCCAACAGATCGGGGGCCGTGAGCTTAAGCGCTTCGGCGGCCTCATTCGCGCGGTCGGTATCCTTCCACAGGATCGACGCACAGGCCTCGGGGCTCACGACCGAATAGGCCGAGCTCGAGAGCATCAGGATGCGGTCGGCCACGGATAGCGCCAGCGCGCCACCAGAGCCGCCCTCGCCTGTCACCACCGAGACAATCGGCGTCTTAAGGCCGCTCATCTCCATGAGATTCTGGGCAATCGCCTCGCCCTGGCCGCGCTCCTCGGCACCGATGCCGCAAAACGCGCCCGAAGTATCAACCAGGCACAGAACCGGCCGACCAAACTTTTCGGCCTGGTGCATCAGGCGACGTGCCTTGCGGTAGCCCTCGGGATGTGCCATACCAAAGTTGCGACGCATGCGCTCTTTGGTCGTGGTACCGCGCTCGATGGCGATGACCGTTACGGGGCGTCCGTCTTTCCAGCCAATGCCAGCCACCACAGCGGCGTCGTCGCCAAAGTAGCGGTCGCCGTGCAGCTCTACGAATCCGTCGAGACCCAACGAGATCATCTCGCCTGCCGTGGCGCGGTTCGCCGAGCGAGTCTGTTTGACGATTTCGAGCGCGCTTTTTGGTGCGGCCGAGCGCTTAAACAAGTGTCCCAGCTTTTTGTCGCGACGACCCGTATGCACGATCTCATGCGGTGCCCCCAGGCCGGGCGCGTGCCCTTCGTGCAGCGCCAGCAGCTCGCCTACCGTGAGCGCAATCTCACCACGCGGAACAACGGCATCGCAAAAGCCGTGCTCCAGCAAAAACTCGGAACGCTGGAATCCCTTGGGCAGACGCTTGTGCATGTTCTGCTCGATCACGCGCGGGCCGGCAAATGCCGTCAGGGCATCGGGCTCGGCCAGGATAATGTCGCCCTCCATGGCAAAGCTCGCGGTTACACCTCCGGTCGTGGGATCGGTGAGCACCGTGATATACAGGCCGCCCGCCTCGCTGTGGCGCCTAACCGCTGCAGAAATCTTGGCCATCTGCATGAGCGAGGTCACGCCCTCCTGCATGCGGGCGCCGCCCGATACGGTAAAGCCAACGACCGGCAGCCCCAACTCGGCCGCGCGCTCAAAGACACGACAGATCTTCTTGCCCACCACGGAGCCCATTGAGCCCATCATAAAGTTGGCATCCATAAAGAAGAGCGCGGTATCGCAGCCGCAGATTTTGCCCCTGCCGCACACAACGGCATCGCGCTCGCCCGAACGCTCGCTCACGCTCTTAAGCTTGTCGGCATAACCGGGAAACGAGAGGAAGTCCTTCGACGCCAGATTGGCATCCCATTCCTCAAAGGTACCCGCGTCGACCGTCATGCGCATGCGCGCGCGACCGCTCACGCGAAAGTGTTTGCCGCAACGAGGGCAGACCTCGAGGTTGTCGTGCAGGCGCGCCTCATCGATCACACGGCGGCACTCCGGGCATTTGACAAACACGTGGCGCGCGGGGAACTCGGCGCACGACTCGGTTATCGGCCCCTCAAGGACATTGACCGTCTTCGCTTTTCTATTCATCAGCATAGAGATGCCCCATCAGATCGGTGTGATACATGCCCGACAAAAACTCGTCGTTTGCCAGCACGTCGAGCTGAAGCTCGCTATTTTCGCTCACGCCCTCAATCACGAGCTCGCCCAGGGCCGAGCGCATCTTGCGAATGGCACCGTCACGCGTGGGCGCGCACACGATGAGCTTGCCGAGCATGGAGTCGTAGTACGGCGGAACTTTCGCTCCGGTAAACATGGCGGAATCCCAGCGCACGCGCGGACCACCCGGCACACGCAACGCGGTGACCGTTCCACATGACGGTAGAAAGTCCGGCGTTTCGGCATTGATGCGGCACTCCATGGCGTGGTTGCGGACCGGTACGCCCTCCTGCTCAAAGGGCAGAGGCTGGCCGGCAGCCACGCGCAGCTGCCACTTAACCAGGTCGGTATCGGTCACAAACTCCGTAACCGGATGCTCCACCTGCAAGCGCGTGTTCATTTCCATAAAGTAGAAATTGCCGTCATCTGAGTACAAAAACTCGATGGTGCCAGCGCCCTCATAGCCAACGGCACGAGCCAGGTCGCGCGCGGCCTTGTGCATGCGCGCGCGAATATCATCGCGTCCGTCGAGGCACGGCGCGGGGCTCTCCTCGATCAGCTTTTGGTTGCGGCGCTGCACCGAGCACTCGCGCTCGCCGAGCGAAAACACATGGCCCTGCTTATCGGCCATAATCTGTACCTCAACGTGATGCGCCGGCGCAACGAACTTCTCCATGTAGCACTCGCCGTCGCCAAAAACGGCCTCACCCTCGGCACGCGCCTCGATGAACGCCTTTGCCGCATCTTCCACGCGCTCGACCTTGCGAATACCGCGACCGCCGCCGCCCGCGCGCGCCTTAATAAGCACGGGGCAGCCGATGCGCTCGGCCTCGGCCGTTGCTTCCTCGGGGCTTTTGAGCAAATCGCAGCCCGGCACGATGGGCACGCCCGCAGCAGCGGCCGTTCGGCGTGCGGCGTCCTTGTCGCCCATGCTGTCGATCACCTCGGCCGAAGGACCGACAAACGCCAGACCGAACTTGTCGCAGTCGCGCACGAAGCTCGCCTTCTCGGAGAAAAAGCCATAGCCGGGATGAATTGCCTTAGCTCCCGACTTTACGGCACAGGTGAGCACGGCATCGTCGTTGAGGTAGCTCTCGGCAAGACGCGGGCCGCCGATGCAATACGCCTCGTCGGCAAGCTGCACGTGCAGCGCGTCCGCATCGGCCGTGGAATAAACGGCGACGGTCTTGATGCCCATATCGCGGCACGCGCGGATAACACGGACCGCGACTTCGCCGCGGTTGGCGATGAGCACTTTGTCGAACATGAAGCCTTCCTTAACTTTCGTGCACGAGTGCAAAAGACATATCGGCGCGGCAGCAAACCTCACCGTTGACGCTCGCAGTACCCGTCGCAAAGCGGAACGGCCCGCGCGCACGCGTGATGGAGCACACTAGATCCACCGTGTCGCCCGGGCGCACCGGACGCTTAAAGCGCACCTTGTCCAGACTCGTGTAGAACGGCGTCGCGCCGCGCGCCTCCTCATCGCCCATCAGCAGCACGCAGCAGTTCTGGGCGAGCATCTCGCACTGAATCACGCCGGGAACGACCGGGTTTCCCGGAAAATGTCCCTGCAAAAAGTACTCGTCGCCTGTAATCGTGATCTTGCCGTGGGCCTCGTCGCCCACCAGCTCGGCTTCGTCGAGCAAAAGCATCGGCTCGCGATGCGGTAACAGCTTCTTGAGCTCTTCTTTGTTCATGGATATCACCTATCCGATCCTCATGAGGCAGCTGCCAAACTCCACGAGGTCGCCGTCGGCCACGCAGATCTCGAGCACCTCACCGTCTGCCTCGGCCGTCACCTCGTTGAGAACCTTCATGGCCTCGATGATGCAGAGGGTCTCGCCGGCCTTGACCTTGGAGCCCACGCGCACAAACGGCTCGTCGCCCGGCGCAGGGGCAGCATAGAAGACGCCCACCATGGGAGCAGTCACCTCGGTGCCCTTGGGCTCCGGCGCGGCGGCAGGTGTCTGCGTGGCGGGTTCCGGTGCGGCAGGCGCGACTGTGGGAGCTGCAACTTGAGCGGCCACGGCACCCGGCATAGGCATGGGCACGGCAACCGGCTGCGCCACACTCGCGCGCTCGAGTTCGACCGCGGTGCCATCGGGCTCCTCAACGCGTACGCGCGTGAGGCCGCGGTCCTCCATCACATCGGCTATCTCGGCAAGTCTTTTGGAATCCATGCTCTAGCTCCTCGTATATCTACGCAGCGCGATGGCGGCGTTGTGCCCGCCAAAGCCTAGGTTGGTCGAAAGCGCCCAGGTAAGGTCGGCGCGAACCGCGCGATTGGGCGTGTAATCAAGATCGCAGGCGGAATCGGGCGTGTGGTAGTTAATGGTCGGCGGCACCACGCCCTGCTCGAGTGCCATGGCGCAGGCCATGACCTCAATGGCCCCCGTGGCACCGATCATGTGCCCCGTCATCGACTTGGTCGACGAGACATGTGCGGCGCGCGCCGCGTCCTCGCCGAGCGCTCGCTTAATGCCCGCCGTCTCGGACGAATCATTAAGCTTGGTCGAGGTGCCGTGGGCATTGATGTAGAGGCCCTCGGAAGGCTTGACGTCGCCCTCGGCCACCGCCAGCGATATCGCGCGGGCAATGCCGGCAGCCTCGGGATCGGGACTCGTGATGTGATAAGCATCATCGGTGTTGCCGTAGCCCACGACCTCGGCATAAATGTGCGCACCGCGCGCCTGCGCATGTTCCATGCTCTCGAGTGCCAGCACGCAAGCGCCCTCGCCCATCACAAAGCCGTCGCGGTCTGCATCGAACGGGCGGCAAGCCGTCGCAGGATCGGGGTTGGTGGTCAATGCGCGGCAGGACGTAAAGCCTGCAACGGCATCGGGGATAATGGCCGCCTCGGCGCCGCCCGCGAGGATCGCGTCGGCATAGCCGTGCTTGATGGCGCGGAACGCCTCGCCCACCGCATGGGCCGAGGTCGCGCAAGCAGTCACGACTGGCAGGGTCGGTCCCTTTGCCTTGTGGCGGATCGCGATATTGCCCGAAGCCATGTTGGGGATCATCATCGCAATCATATAGGGCGATGCGCGGCGAGGTCCACGATCGGCGATCGTGTGGACGTTGTCGACGAGCGTCGTCATGCCGCCCACGCCCGAGCCCACGTAGACGCCCAGGCGCTCACGATCGATGGCGCCTTCGACATCAAAGCCCGCATCGTGCATTGCCTCGTCCGAAGCCGCCATCGCAAACTGAACGCAGGGGTCCAGATGCTTGGCGTCACGCTTGCCAAAGTACTCGTTGCCGTCAAAGCCCTTGACTTCGGCCGCCACCTTGACGGTAAACGCATCGGTATCGAAGTGCGTGATCGGGCCGATGCCACAGGTCCCGGCGCACATGGCCGCCCAGGTGGCAAGCGCGGTGTTGCCGAGCGGCGATACGGCACCGATGCCGGTGATTGCAACTCTCTGTTCCATCATGGTCTCCTCATCCAAGCCGTTCTTCGGCCCTGGTTTCTACATCGCCATTCCGCCGTCGACGCGTACGACCTCGCCCGTAATGTAAGCAGCCGCATCGCTCGCTAAAAAGCGCACCACGCCGGCCACTTCCTCGGGACGTGCCATGCGCTTAAGGGGAATCTGTTCCTCGGTTGCTGTACGCACCTTCTCCGAGAGCTTTGCCGTCATATCTGTCTCGACAAACCCGGGGGCGACCGCGTTCGCTCGTACGCCACGAGGCGCAAGCTCGCGCGCCACCGCCTTGGTAAGCCCTATCACGCCTGCCTTGGAAGCAGCGTAGTTGGCTTGCCCGGCATTGCCCATCAGGCCCACGACCGAGCTCATGTTGACGACGCAACCGCCGCGCTGGCGCATAAAGGTCTTGGTGAGCGCGCGCGTCATATTGAATGTTCCCTTGAGATTGACATCGAGCACGCGATCGAATGCGTCATCGCCCATGCGTATGAGCAGGCCATCGCGGGTGATGCCGGCGTTGTTGACGAGCGCCCAAATGGAACCAAAGTCGTTGAGGACCGCTTCCACGCACGCGTTGACGGCAGCGGGATCGGTCACGTCGCATTGATATGCGCGTGCCGTGGCGCCAACCGCCTCACAGGCTTCGCACGTCTTGCGCGCCGCATCGACGCTGCCGGCATAGACGACGGCGATATCAAAGCCGTCCTCCGCCAGACCGACAGCGCAGGCGCGGCCGATACCCCGCGAGCCGCCCGTGACCAGTGCCACGCGACGTGAGTCGTTGCGCTCGAGCGCGCCGTTGTTCAAGTTGCCCATGTCATTCCTTTCGGGTTACAGCCCTGTGGACTATGCGAGCTCGTCGGCAATAGCTGCGACCTGCTCGGCCGTTTCGCACGAATACACGCGAACGTCGCTCAGCGTACGCTTGACCAGGCCCGACAGCGTTTTGCCAGGGCCGACCTCAATAAACGTGTCGATGCCCTGATTCTGCAGAGTATGCAGCGTGTCGACCCAACGAACGGCATGACTCACCTGATTGGCCAAGACATCCGATGCCGCTCGCGGGTCCGCCGGATAGGGCGCCGCCGTCATGTTTGCCATGACCGGAATCAGCAGCGGTGACGGCGCGTGGCCGGCTTGGATATACGTCGCCAGCCCCTCAGTCGCCTCGGCCATATAGGGGCTATGAAATGCGCCCGACACCGCGACTTTCATAGCGCGGCCGCCAGCCTCTTTTACTAGGACGTCGAGCTCCTGCAGCGCCTCGGGCGCTCCGGCAACAACCGTCTGCTGCGGACTGTTGTAGTTGACCGGCCAGCAGTCCTCGCCGGCCTGTTTTGCCAGGTTCTCGACTTGCGCCGCATCGAGCTTGATGACGGCGCGCATGCCGCCCGGATGGCGCTCGGCAGCCGCGGCCATCAGCGCCGCGCGCTCGCACACGAGCTCAAAGCCCGCTCGCGTATCGAACGCCCCCGCAAAGGTGAGCGCGGCGACCTCGCCAAGCGAAAAACCCGCACAGGCGGCAGGCACCACGCCGCGCTCACGCAGGGCGGCAGCCGCTGCCAGATCGTGAACGAACACGCACGGCTGCGTGTTCTCGGTCTGCGAGAGTTCCTCCTTGGAGGCGCTTCGGCACTGCTCACTGGTCCCCGGGCGCACCTCGTCGGCAATGGCGAACACCTCGGCGGCGGCCGGCGATGCCTCGATCAGGTCGACGCCCATCGCGGGGTGCTGGGCGCCCTGGCCGGCAAACAGAAACGCTACGCCACCCATGCGCACGCACCCTTCAGGACGTGCTCGGCGCCATCGACCAGGTCGTCAACGATTTCACGTGCACTTTGGCGCTCGTTGACCATGCCGGCAATCTGTCCACACAAAAACGAGCCCTCTTCGTAATTGCCGTCCTTGGCGGCCTTGCGAAGGGCGCCCGTGCCCATGGCCCCGAGCTCCTCGACGCTTACGCCCGCCGCCTCGCTCTTGGCGTAGGCGTTGGTGAAGGGGCTCTTGAGGGCACGCACCGGGTGTCCCGTCGAGCGGCCGGTCGCACGCGTCGAGGTGTCGTTGGCCTTCAGGACCATCTCCTTGTACTGCTCCGATACGGTGCACTCATCTGCGATCAGAAAGCGCGTACCCACCTGCACGCCGGCGGCGCCCAGCATAAAGGCGGCCGCCACGCCGCGGCCATCGGCGATACCGCCAGCCGCAACCACGGGAATATCGACCGCATCGACAACCTGCGGCACCAGTGCCATCGTCGAGGTCTCGCCAATATGGCCGCCTGATTCGGTACCCTCGGCAACCACGGCAGTGGCTCCACGACGCGCCACGAGACGCGCCAGCGCCACAGATGCAACAACCGGGATGACCTTGATGCCCGCCTCGTTCCACGCCTTCATGTACTTGGTGGGATTTCCGGCGCCCGTCACGACGACCGGCACTCGCTCGTCAATAACGACCTGCGCGACCTCGTCGGCAAACGGGCTCATGAGCATGACGTTGACACCAAAGGGCTTATCCGTCCTGGCGCGCAGCTCGTGAATCTGGTCGCGCAGCCAGTTGGCGTCGGCGTTCATGGCCGCGATGATCCCTAAGCCGCCCGCCTCGGACACAGCGGACGCCAGCGAGGCGTCGGCAATCCAGGCCATACCGCCCTGGAACACGGGCTTTTCGATGCCGAGCAGATCGCAGAGAGGAGTCTTGAGCATCTCTACTTCTCCAATGCCGCCTCGACCGTATCGGCGAACTCGCCGACCGTCTTGGGGTTCTCCTCGGTATCGAGCTGGATGCCAAACTCGTCCTCGACGGCGACGAGGATCTCGACGGTGCCCAAACTGTCGAGACCAATCTCCTCGAGCGTGGACTCGGGCTTCATCTCGACGTCGTCAAGGCCAGCGGTCTCGCGGATAACGTCGCAAACGCGCTCGAAGGTCTTCTGATCTGCCATGGTAGTTCTCCTTTGTTTGTGCCCTAGGGGCGTTTTATTTCCTATGTGCGACTACTTCCAACGAAGCAGATAGCCACCTATATCCAGACCGGCGCCAAATCCAACGAGGGCGATGGTGTCGCCCGTATTCAGTGCGTCGGTGCGTGCCAGCCGGTCAAGCGCAAAGGGAATGCAGGCGCTCGAAATGTTGCCGGTCTCGCGCAGCGTTCGAACCACGCGCTTGTCTGGCACACCGAGGCGCTTGACCGCCTGACTCAGGATTCGTTCGTTAGCCTGATGGAATACAAAATGGTCGATGTCCTCGACCGAAATGCCCGCATCGCTCGCAAGCTTATGGACCGTGTCGCAAATCGCGTTGACGCCGAACTTGAACACGCGGCGGCCATTCATGGACAGCACGCTCTCGCTATCTGCGGAGGCCTTAAACGGCGAGGTGCCGACCAGACCGGGAACGCACAACGTCTCGACGTCGGGCGCCGTCGAAAGCTCAACGGCAAGGGGGCTGTCTCCCCCAGCCTCAATCACCGCGGCGCCTGCCCCATCGCCAAAGAGCACACAGGTGGCGCGGTCGGTCCAGTCGAGCGCGCGCGTCATCTGCTCGGCGGCAACGACAAGCACATGCTTGGCTCGTCCTCGGGCGATATAGCCCTCGGCAACATCGAGCGCAAATACGAAGCCGGCGCAGGCAGCCGAGACATCGAAGGCAGGGCACGTCGCGCCCAGTCGCTCAGCAACGGCACACGCCTCGGCGGGAACAAGGTGGTCACCCGTCGTCGTCGAGCAGACGATCAGATCCAACTGGCTCGCGTCGATTCCGGACACCTGAAGTGCCCGCTCGCTCGCCGCTACGGCAAGGTCGTCAAGTGACTCGGTGGTGCAGACGTGGCGACTCTTAATACCTGTGCGGGTAAAAATCCACTCATCCGAGGTATCGAGGAACTCGGACAGCTCGTCATTGGAAACACTGCGCTTGGGAAGCGCCGAGCCTGTTCCAAGAATCGTGAAACCCATCACTAACCTCCTTTGAGTTGTTGACGTGTTTACATCGACCAAGAGAGGATAGCGCAATTTTGTCGTTGTTGACGTGTTAACATTAAATTGTCCAAATGCGACAAAGGCTTCACATTGTGTCTCTCTCGACACCATTGCGTTATTCACTTATTCATTAAGGAGGTAGCAGCCGTTATGGATGCCAAATTAACGATAGTCGACGTAACCGGATCGACCAACGATGACCTGCTCGAAGCAGGAAAACAGGGAGCGCCGCACGGAACAGGACTTGCCGCCCGGGCTCAGACAGCAGGACGCGGCCGGCGCGGCCACAAGTGGGATTCAACCGCCGGCAACCTATTGCTTTCGATTGTCCTGCGTCCATGCGTTAATCCTGCGAAGTACTCTGGTCTTGCTGCCGTCAGCGGCCTAGCGGTGCTCGAGGCGCTCGAAAAACAGGGTCTTGCAAACGAGATTGGCCTCAAATGGCCCAACGACCTGGTCGCGCGTGGACGCAAACTCGGCGGCATTCTGGTCGAGGCCGCACGCGATAACGAAGGCAAACCTTTCGCCGTCTGTGGCATTGGTGTCAATGTGAACTATGCGCCCCAAGAGGTGCCCGATGGCGGCCTGCCGGCAATCGGTCTCTCGGACCTTAACGAGAACGTTCCAGCTGTCGACATGCTCCTCGATGAGGTCTATCACGCAGTTATAGACGCTATAGATGCCTGGGCAGAACGCCTCAACGCCATGGAAGAAAACACCGGACCGCTCGCGCCCGTCCACGGCGAATATGTCGCTCACCTCAATTGGATTGGAAAGCACGTTATCGCCCGCTCCCCTGCCGGTGACGAGCTGGCGCGAGGCATCTTTAAAACGGTCGATGGCTTTGGTCGTGCGTGCATCGAAACAGAAGACGGCTTGCGATCCTTCCATTTTGAGGAAGCGTCATTGCGCCCCTTGAGTGAGTAGGTCGCCACAGCCAGCCGCTCGGCAGCCTTACCCGGCGATCCAAACCCATCATGCAAAACAAAAGGGCCCCGCTACCGTAACGGCAGCGGGGCCCTTTAAGCTATGAGCGATATCGCTTAGAGCTTGATGTCGATGTCGACGCCAGCGGGGAGGTCGAGACGCATAAGCGAATCAACGGTGCCCGAGGTGGGGTCGAGGATGTCGATGAGGCGCTTGTGGGTGCGCATCTCGAACTGCTCACGGGAGTCCTTGTTCACGTGCGGCGAGCGGATAACCGTGTACAGGTTGCGCTCGGTGGGCAGGGGGACAGGACCGGAAACGCGAGCACCGGTCTTCTGAGCGGTCTCGACGATGAGCTTCGCGGACTGATCGACGACCTCGTGATCATAGCCCTTGAGGCGAATGCGGATCTTCTGGGTAGCCAACTTAAACCTCCAAAGAGTGCGAGAGATGTTCTCGCGGATTACGTAACAGGGAGCTCGAACTTAGGCGTTCTTGCTCATGACCTCGTCCACGATGGACTTGGGCGCGGGCTCATAAGAGTCGAACTGCATCGTGTAGGATGCACGGCCCTGGGTCTGGGAGCGAAGGTCGGTAGCGTAACCGAACATCTCGCCCAGCGGCACCTTGGCACGGATGAGCTTGCTGTTCTTGCGATCCTCCATGCCCTCGATCTTGCCGCGGCGACCGGAGAGGTTGCCCATAACGTCGCCCATGTACTGCTCGGGGGTCTCGACCTCGACAGCCATGATCGGCTCGAGCAGCTGCGGATCGGACTTCTTGAGAGCGTCCTTGATAGCCATGGAACCGGCGATCTTGAAGGCGGCCTCGGAGGAGTCGACCTCGTGGTAAGAACCGTCGAACAGGGTGACCTTAACGTCGAGGACCGGGAAGCCGGCGATAACACCGGTGTTCAGGGCCTCCTGGATGCCCTTGTCGATGGACGGGATGTACTCCTTGGGCACGACGCCGCCGACGATAGCGTTGACGAACTCGTAGCCGAAGCCCTCCTCCATCTTCTCGAGCTTGATGACGGCGTGGCCGTACTGACCGCGACCGCCGGACTGACGGACGAACTTGCCCTCAGCCTTCTCGACGTCGTGACCGGCGGTCTCGCGGTAGGCAACCTGGGGCTTACCGACGTTAGCGTCAACCTTGAACTCGCGGAGCAGACGGTCGACGATGATCTCGAGGTGCAGCTCGCCCATGCCGGCGATGATGGTCTGGCCGGTCTCGTGGTTGGTGGACACCTGGAAGGTCGGGTCCTCCTCGGCGAGCTTGGTCAGAGCCAGGGACATCTTGTCCTGCTCGGCCTTGGTCTTGGGCTCGATGGCAACGTCAATAACGGGCTTAGCGAACTCAATCTTCTCGAGGACGATCTCCTTGCCCTCGGCGCACAGGGTGTCACCGGTGGTGGAGTTCTTGAAGCCGACGCAAGCGACGATGTCGCCGGCGGCAGCGTCGTCACGGTCGATACGCTCGGCGGCGTTCATCTCGAGGATGCGGCCGAGGCGCTCGCGCTGACCGTTGGAAGCGTTGACAACGTAGGAGCCGGACTCGGCGCGGCCGGAGTAAACGCGGACGTAGGTGAGCTTACCGACGAACGGGTCGGTCATGATCTTGAAGACCAGGCCGGAGAAGGGCTCGTCGAAGGAAGGATGACGCTGAATCTCCTCGCCGGTGTCCGGATCGGTACCGGTGACGGCCTCAACGTCGAGCGGGCTGGGCAGGTAGTCGACGACAGCGTCGAGCAGCTCCTGAACGCCCTTGTTCTTGTAGGCGGAACCCACGAAGACGAGGTTGAGCTCGTTGGCCAGAACGCCCTTGCGCAGAGCAGCCTTGAGCTCCTCGACGGTGAAGTCCTCCTCCATGAGGATCTTCTCCATGAGCTCGTCGTCAAAGCTTGCAGCAGCGTCGAGGAGCTCCTCGCGCTTGGTGGCAGCGATGTCGGCAAACTCAGCCGGGATCTCGTCCATCGGCTCGGGGTAGGTCATACCCTTCTCGTCGGCCTTGAAGTCCCATGCAGTCATGGTGACCAGGTCGATGACGCCCCAGAAGTTGTCCTCGGCGCCCATCGGGACCTGAGCGGCCACGGCGTTAGCGTCGAGACGGTCCTTCATGGTCTCGATAGCGTTGAAGAAGTCAGCGCCCACGCGGTCATACTTGTTGATGAAGGCGATGCGGGGGACGTTGAAGGTGGAAGCCTGACGCCAAACGGTCTCAGACTGGGGCTGAACGCCGGCAACGGCGTCGAAGACGGCGACAGCGCCATCGAGGACGCGCAGGCAGCGCTCGACCTCGGCGGTGAAGTCAACGTGGCCCGGGGTGTCGATGATCTGGATGCGGTAGTCCTTACCGTCCTTGTTCCAGAAGCACGTGGTAGCAGCGGAGGTAATGGTTACGCCGCGCTCCTGCTCCTGAACCATCCAGTCCATGGTGGCAGCGCCCTCATGGACCTCACCGATCTTGTGGGTCTTACCGGTGTAGTAAAGAATACGCTCGGTCGTGGTGGTCTTACCGGCATCGATGTGAGCCATGATGCCGATGTTACGGGTATCGGAAAGCTTGTACTTAGGCTTAGCCATGTTAGTTCCTTACCTTAAACTTACCAACGATAGTGAGAGAACGCGCGGTTGGCCTCGGCCATCTTGAAGACGTCCTCACGCTTCTTGACGGAAGCGCCCAGGCCGTTGGAGGCGTCGAGGATCTCGTTGGCGAGACGCTCGGCCATGGTCTTCTCCTTGCGAGCGCGGGAGAAGTTGACGATCCAGCGGATACCCAGAGCGGTGGAACGACGGGAGTTGACCTCCATCGGGACCTGATAGGTAGCGCCACCGACACGCTTGGGCTTAACCTCGAGCGTGGGCTTAACGTTGTCCATAGCCTTCTTGAAGGTAGCGAGAGCGTCGCCACCCTCGGACTTCTCGGCAACGATCTCGAAAGCGGTGTAAACGATGCGCTCAGCGGTGGCCTTCTTGCCGTCAAGAAGGACCTTGTTGATGAGCTGAGTCACCAGGCGGTTGTTGTAAACGGCGTCAGGCTGAACCTCACGACGATTAGCTGCTGCACGACGCGGCATGTGAAATCTCCTTAAGTGTCTACCGTGCGGCGCTCAAGACGGCACACGGCGAAAGTATCAAAACGTTATCTGGCTTATTTAGCCTTGGGGCGCTTAGCACCGTACTTGGAACGGGCCTGCATACGGTTCTGGACCGGAGCAGCGTCGTAGGCGCCACGGATGACGTGATAACGGACACCAGGGAGGTCACGGACACGACCGCCGCGGACGAGCACGATGGAGTGCTCCTGCAGGTTGTGGCCCTCACCCGGGATGTAAGCGGTAACTTCGATGCCGTTGACAAGGCGAACACGGGCAACCTTACGAAGAGCCGAGTTCGGCTTCTTGGGGCTCGTGGTGAAGACGCGGGTGCACACGCCGCGCTTCTGGGAGTTGTGCTGCAGAGCAGCGTTCTTGGACTTCTTGGGCACGGAACGACGGCCCTGGCGAACCAGCTGGTTAATAGTAGGCAAAGCGTACTCCTTCTCGAATGATTCCAGCTTTCTGTAAAGTGCAACGGCTTGAATCGAGGGGTCAGCATCCCCCTACGAAACACGCAGTTCGATAGGATACGTGGCGTTAGCTGTGCCGTCAACAGACCACGCCGCCGGGCGTATCCTAAAATCAGCACATTTCCGCAAAGCCTACACAAAAGGAATCCCCGCCTGTGCGCGGGGGCGGATTCCCGGTCCGGGCGGCCCGCTGTTTAAGTTTGCCGCTCTACAGTCCTGCGCAAGACGGAAAGCACATTAAGTGCTTTCCTTTGCGTGCGGAACTCGCGACAAACTTAAACGGCGGGCCGCCCGGGCCGGAAATCCGACGTGCTCGTCGGGGCAACGTTACCCGCCAAAAAGGGACAGGTTTATTTTGGTCGGTTTTATCTGGGGAAACGTCGCGCTCCAACGGTGATCTGCTCTCACCTGTCGCATGGAAATCGGCGGCGCTTTCGGAAGTATGCGGCAAATTCTGGACCCGCCGAGCGCACCGGGGTTTTGCGATAATAAACCCGCAGGTAGAGCGCTTGAGCATATACGGTGTGGTCGACCCATCAAGATTTTGCCGCATACTTCAGGAATGCAGGCGAATATCGTGCGGTCTAACCGCCCATTTACCGCAAAGAAGGCCGCTTCCCCTAGTAGAAAGCGGCCCCAAATCTTACGAATAGACGATGGTAAAGGGTTCCGACGTTTCGGCGCCCCCTGTTGAAGTGCAGCGTGTGCCTTCGAGCGTTACTGAAACCACTTGGTCGACATCAATCAACTTCGTTGGCACCCAAATGTTCTCTCCGCTATTGCGTCCCATCGAAACATAGAAATTGTACGCCCCTGCGTCGTCATCTTCGATAATCTGCTCTGACCCATCCTTGTAGGTGACGGTCAGTTTATGATCAACTGCTTCATAGCCCAGATCATCGATGTGCGTCTGGATGGAAAACGGACTGATCTCGAGAGGCGAGTCATCGGAGCGGAGTTCTTTTGTATCGACGTGCGCTCCGACGTTAAACTCTGGCGTCGATACCTCGATCACCTTCGCATCCTCACCTTTGCCCTCCGTCCAACTGATATTCCAGGTGACCGCATGTCGTAAATCTCGATCGCGATTCCAAGATGCAAAGTACATCGTGCCGTTAATGACCGTGTCGCTTGATGTGTCTTTATCAATGGTGCAGCGTGTATCAGCCCATTCCTCGCCGAAGTTCATGCTGGGTGTACTGACGCCCCCTTCTTCTTCACCATAGAGAACAAGTTCGCCAAGCTCTGCCGCCGGCTTGTAGTAGTTAACGCCATTCGGATTGGACAATGTAAACGTCACAGCACCGCAACCGTTCTCGTCGATTGCCATCTCATGAATGTCGAGCGTATAGCCGTTGCCCTCGACGGACAGATTGACCTTCTGGACTGCACCCTCCAGGCTTTGGGGCGCGATACCATCACCAAACTCTCTGGTGTAGGTATATTTCGTCCCCGACGAGCCGCCATTTGTCCAGGTAACGGACTCTCCGTTGCCATGGTTTCCCCAGGCAGAGGCAAAATAACTGGAATTGACAACAGCGTAGGCGACCCCTCCGGTCGCCAGCACTCCGGCAAGACATCCGATTACGGCAACATACAGAGGCTTCGCGTGACCCTTTCGGCGAAGCGGCTCGCCAGCAGCGGCATAAAGAACACGGTCAGCAAGATCGCTATCGGCTTGGACGGACTCGAAGGCCTGCTTGATCTGGTTGGATTTCACGGTCGCCCTCCTCTAGGATGAACTTGAGCTTCGATCTGCCGCGAGCTAAACGCGTTCGAACGGTCGCGGCTGGCACATGCAGTAACTCGGCAATTTCTGAAGTCGAGAAGCCCAGATAGTAATAGAGCACGATGGGGATACGGAATCGTTCCGGAAGCCGCATGACATCTGACAGGACGGCCTTGGTCTCATCCTGCGCTGTCGAAAGCGAATCGGCCAGATTCTCAATATCCTCCACGCGCCTCCACGGCTTTCGAAAGAGAGATTTACATTCATTGATCGTGACCCGGATAAGCCATCGACGAAGATGCTCCCAGTTTTCAAATTGCGCGTCGCTTTTGAGCAACTTAAGAAAGACGTCTTGAGCGACATCGTCGGCGTCAGCGCGATCACGCAGATACGTCAATGCGATCCGAAACACGACATCCCGGTGGTCTTCGACCGCCTGTCTAAAAGCTTGTTCTTCCATAATCACCTCCCGGTGACGTTAATGATTCTTGATGAGGCCCTCACCATAGATACGCTCTTA
Organism: uncultured Collinsella sp.; assembly: GCA_938023705.1. Taxonomy (GTDB): domain Bacteria; phylum Actinomycetota; class Coriobacteriia; order Coriobacteriales; family Coriobacteriaceae; genus Collinsella. Next base: position 148 of record CALJDJ010000095.1, on the reverse strand, counting down.
TCGGGCGAAATGTTTCAAATTCAAGCATGAAAAACCGACCAAAATAAACCTGTCCCTTATTGGCAAAAGGAATCCCCTTCTGTGCGCGGGGACGGATTCCCGGAACGGGCGGCCCGCTGTTTAAGTTTGCTGCTCTACAGTTCCGCAC
>CALJDJ010000094.1 GCA_938023705.1 uncultured Collinsella sp. | reverse complement strand
ATGACCGTTCTAGTCTTCGAGTCCGCTATTGATGAGCTCCGCAATCTCAACGGGATCGGTGCTCGCGCGCACCTTGTCACGGAAGGCGGCATCCATCAGCATCACGGCAGCCTTGGAGAGCAGACGCAGGTGCGTGGTTCCAGCCTCGCCGGCGGGCACGTACAGCGCGAGCGCAACATCGACGGGCACCCCATCGAAACTCGGCCATTCAACGGGCTCGGCCAGTTTAAGCACGGCAACGCCCGGCGTATGAATCGCGTCGCTTTTGGCATGCGGAACGGCAAAACCGGCGACAAGGCCGGTCTCGGCCTCGTTCTCGCGAGCAATAAAGGCAGCCTCTACGGCAGATGCGTCATCGGCAAAGCCGAGCTCGATGGCCTGCTCGGACAAATAATGCAGGGCATCCTCGCGCGAGGCGGCGGTATACCCGATCGTCACTTGGTTGGCAGATACAAATCCCATGGAAACCTTCCTTACAACACAGACCTGACTGCAGCTTCGATACCGTCGGCGTCCAAACCGTACTTGTGCAGCAAATCGACCGCAGGGCCGGACTCGCCATACACATCGCGCACGCCAACGCGTCGCATCGGCACCGGATGCTGCTCTGCGAGCACCGAGGCCACGGCCTCGCCAAGACCGCCGATAATCGAATGCTCCTCGGCGGTGACCACGCGACCAGTCTTCTTGGCGCTGGCAACCACCAGGCGCTCATCGAGCGGTTTGATCGTATGCATGTTGATGACCTCGGCGTCGATACCATCGACAGCAAGAGCCTCGGCAGCCTCGAGCGCCTCGGCAACCATAAGGCCACAGGCGACGATTGTGACATCGGAGCCCTCGCGCACGACCACGCCGCGACCAATCTTGAACTCATAGTCCTCGTGGTCGTTGATGACCGGTGTTGCCAGACGGCCGAAGCGCATGTAAACTGGCCCCTCAAATTCATACGCGGCGCGTACGCAAGCGCGAGCCTCGATGTCATCGGCGGGAACGATCACCGTCATACGCGGAATCGTGCGCATGAGCGCGATGTCCTCGCAGCACTGATGCGTGGCGCCGTCTTCACCGACCGAGATGCCCGCGTGCGTAGCGCCGATTTTGACGTTGAGGTGCGGATAGCCGATGGAATTACGCACTTGCTCGTACGCGCGGCCGGCGGCGAACATGGCAAAAGTGCTCGCAAAGGCGACGTGACCCGTGGTCGCGATGCCGGCGGCAAGCCCCATCAAGTTGCTCTCGGCAATGCCGGCATCGTAGAAGCGCTCGGGGTGCGCAGCCTTAAACTTTGCGGTCTGCGTTGCGGCGGCCAGGTCGGCATCGAGAACCACAAAGTCATCGTGCTCATTGCCCAGCTCGACAAGTGCCTCGCCATAGCTAACGCGCGTGGCGACTTTCTTGACGTCTGCCATTAGAGCTCCTCCCCTGCTGCTGCGAGCTCGGCCATGGCCTGCTCAAACTGTTCATCGTTGGGTGCCTTGCCGTGCCAGCCCACCTGGTTTTCCATAAAGGAGACGCCCTTGCCCTTCACCGTCTCGGCGATGATAGCGACGGGCGCGCCGGTCACCTCGCGAGCCTCGGCGAAAGCCGCCTCAATCTGCGCCATGTCATTGCCATCGGCTAGCTCGATCACATGCCACTTAAAGGCGCGGAACTTGTCGGCAAGCGGCATAGCCGAGTTAACTTCGTCGATACTGCCGTCAATTTGCAGGCCATTGTGATCGACGATAGCGACAAGGTTATCCAGGTCGTGGTTGCCGGCAAACATAGCCGCCTCCCACACCTGGCCTTCCTCGCACTCACCGTCGCCCAGCAACGTGTAGACACGGTAGCTGTCGCCCCAGTGCTTAGCGGCAAGCGCCATTCCAACTGCAGCAGAGATGCCCTGACCGAGCGAGCCGGTGGACATATCGATGCCTGGGGTATCGTTCATGTTGGGATGGCCCTGCAGTCGGCTGCCAATATGGCGGAGCGTCTCGAGCTCTTCGACGGGAAAATAGCCGCGATTTGCCAACACCGAATACAGGCCCGGCGCCGCGTGACCCTTGGAGAGCACAAAGCGGTCGCGATCGGCCTTGTGAGGGTCGGCAGGATCGATATTCATTTCCTCAAAGTACAGATACGTCATGATGTCGGCTGCACCGAGCGATCCACCCGGATGTCCCGACTTGGCCGCGTGAACCGCAGTCACGACACCCTTCCTGACCTCATTGGCGACCTTCGCCAGCTCCTGGTTGGTCATACGAATTCCTCTCTTGAGAACAACCCCGGCACCGGATGACGCGATGCCGGGGCAATCCACTCGTTAAGCCTGAGCGACGACCTTCTGCCAGTCAGCCTCAAAAGAGGCGAGGCCCTGGTCGGTCAGCGGGTGATGCAGGCACTTCTTGAGAGCGACCATGGGGACGGTCGCGATATCGGCACCGAGCAGCGCCGCCTGGGTCACGTGATTGGGCGTGCGGACAGATGCGGTGATGATCTCGACGGTGTCGTCGACGTTCTTGCCAGTCCAGTCATAGTTCTTGATGCAGGTCACAACGTTGTCGAGCTGCGAGATACCGTCCTCGGCGATGTCGTCGAAGCGTCCCACAAACGGGCTGATGTAGCGGGCACCGGCGTTGGCGGCCATGAGGGCCTGCGTCGGCGAGAAGACAAGCGTCATGTTGACGCGCACGCCTGCATCGGCCAGCGCGCGGCAGGCGGCGAGGCCGGCCTCGCACACGGGAAGCTTGACCACAATGTTGGGGGCGAGGGCGGCAAGGCGCTTGCCCTCCTCGATCATGCCCTCGGCAGTAGTCGCGGTGGACTCGGCAGACACGGGCAGACCCTCGCAGAGCTCGGCAATCTTGAGCATATGGGGCTCAAAGTCGGCGAGTTTACCGCCGGTCTTGGCGTACAGGGACGGATTGGTGGTAACACCGGCCAGGCAGCCCCAGCTCTTAGCCTCGGCGATCTCGTCAAGGTTGGCGGTATCGATAAAGAACTTCATGGTGCAAACTCCTTCGGAGGAATCCAAAACTCAAAAGAAAGGACAAAGGGGATGCCCCTTTGTCCTATGTGCCGGGCCTGCAGCTGGGACATGCCCCAGGCCCGGCGTCGTGTAGGAAAAACTACCTAGTCCTCGAGAGCCTTCTCGATGCGGCTCGTGACGCCCTTGAGGTTAAGACCGACGACGTACTGCTTGATCGGGCGCTTGATGTGCTCGATCACAAAGCGCTTGCCGTCGATGTCCTGGGCAGCGAGGTTGCGATAGAGTTTCTCGACCTGCTCCTTGACCTCGGGATCGTTAAAGGCGTAGTGGCCGGAGACATCCAGAATCTTCAGGCTGAGTTCGTCGTCAGCCAGGATGTCGTCAACCTGCAGGTTGACGTCGTCGCCAGTCATCCACTTGCGCCAACGCTCGGTCTTGATAGCCTTGACCAGCAGCGTGTGATACAGGTCGGAGGGATCGTCGCACAGGCCGTTGTCGACCAGAATCTGCTCGGTAGCGCAGAGCTTGAGGTAAGCGCGGGTCTCCTCGGTGCCGTACTGAGGGGCAACATTGGAGGCCGTCACGTGAGCCGGGATGTGCTCGAGCAGCGTCGCGTCATCCAGGTAGTCGGCGTTGTGCTCCTTCAGGCCCACGCCGTAGCGCTTGGCCATGTCGGCGAGCTCGCGGGCATTCTTAAAGTTGTAATGACCGACCTGCTCGGTCCAACGGGTGAGCGTACCGGTCTGGCCGACGATAAAGGTGGGCATGGGGCAGCCACGCTTCTCGAGCTCGGGCTGCAGCTGAGAAATGAACTCCTCGTACTTATCGGTAGAGGTCAAGCCGCCATTGGTCTCCTCGGTACCGACCTCATAGGCGACCTCGGGAAGGTTATGCTCGCGACGGTACTGCTCAAGGTAGTCGATAAGATCAATCGTGCGGCGAAGCACCACGTCGAGCGGAATAACCTTGCCGATCTGATAGGGGTCCTTGGTGGGGTCGACCATCAGCAGGTCAAAGCCTGCCTCCATGTCGGCGACGAAGGACTTGCGGGCGAGCTCCATGGCCTCGTCCTCGGGCAGGTGGGCGTTACGCTCCTCGTCGCGCTGCCACGGACCGCCGTGATCGCGGCACAGGTAGTACGGACCGGTGTAGCCCACCTCGTCGGCGACCTTCTTAATGTCGGCGGCAAAGCGCGTCTGGTCCCAGCCGTTGACGTAGCCGGCGCCCATCTCGTCCATATCGACCTGGTTGCGGCTAGCGATAAACATGGGCGGGAAATCCTCGTCCTTGGCAAGCTCGAACACGGCCTGAATCAGGTTGGGGCTCATGGGGCCAATGCCGACCATGGTTGCGTGATCGCCGCTATCCTGCAGCTTGAGCATGCCCTGAACGGCCTGACGGATGGTGAGATTGGACATTTTGTTCTCCTTCTCCAGAGGATTTTTGACAAAAGTTCCCTGGGACCCAGATGCGGGCCCTATCAGTGCAGATGGATTTTGTTGTGTAGGGGCGGTTGTGCGGAGTCAAATCCATCCCTCCGCACAACCGGAGTCCTTAAAGGTTTACTTGGCCTGCTTATCGAGCGTGGGCTTCATGGCAATCAGGATTGCAGCGGCAACCACAGAGCCAATCACGATGTCCAGGCAGAACAGCGCGACGTTGTTGGTAGCAAGGGCGACGATAAAGCCACCGTGCGGGACGTAGCAGTCGATACCCTGGAAGGCGGCGAGAGCAGCGCCCACGGCAGAGCCGATGCAGATGCCGGGAAGGGTGTGGCCGAGATCCTTGACCGCGAAGGGGATAGCGCCCTCGGTGATGCCGATGCAGCCCATGAACAGTGCGGAGATACCCATCTGGCGATCGGCGTCATCGAACTTGTTCTTGGCAATGAGCGCTGCAAGACCGCAGGCAATCGGGGGAATGGCGACGGCGACGCGGAACATACCGTTGGGGCCATAGATGCCGGAGGCCATGATGGCCATAGTAAAGGTCGAAGCGGTCTTATTGATGGGGCCACCCATATCGAAGGCGGTCATAACGCCAATGACCAGGCCCAAGACGACGGCGGAGCCGCCCTGCAGGCTACCGAGCACGCTGGTGAGCCAATCCATCACAAAGCCAAGCGGCGTGGCCAGGATGTAGATGTAGGCCATGCCCAGGACAAGCGAGGTCAGAATCGGGATGATCAGGATCGGCATGATGGTCTGGATGGTGTTGTTGACCTTCCAGGTCTTCATCCAGCGGACAAAGTAACCGCAGATAACTGCCATGATCATGGCGCCCAAGAAGCCAGTCGAAACGCTGTTGCCGCTCGGGGTGACGACGGCGTTGTTGACCAAGTAGCCCAGGACAAAACCGGGGGCGAGCGCGGGCTTGCCGGCCATCGAGTAGGCGATGTATGCCGCAAGCACCGGAATCATCATGGAAATACCGGCCATGCCGATGGTATTAAGGCTCACCATCAACGGGTTGGTTACCTCCATACCGCTAGCACCGGCAGTACCGGATGCCAACGAGAAGGCGAGGAACACGCCACCGATAACGACAATGGGGATAAAATAGGAAACGCCGGTATTGAATGCATTGAGCAGCGTCTTGCCAGGATCGGCAAAGATAGACTGCTTGGACGCCGGCGTCGGGGCCTGCGGGGCAGCGGAGACGGCCTTCTTCTCTGCCTTGGCCTCGGCCTTGGGCGCGTCAACGGCGCCACCCGTCGCCTTGATAATCTCAACGGCCTGGTCGATGATCTTTACCGGATCGGCGATTACATCCGAGGTGCCGACCTTCAGGAACTTGCCCTCGGCCATCTTCTGCTCAAAACGGTCCTCATTCTCGACACCCACGTCGACGGACTCGAGCACCAGGTCAGCGGAATCCACGTCTTCCTGCGTCAGCTCGTTCTCGATGCCCAGACCACCCTGAGCCTCGACTTTGCACTCGATGCCACGGGCGGCGCATTCATCTTGAATCGCCTTCTGGGCCATATACGTGTGGGCAATACCCACGGTACAGGCGGCAACGCCTACGATCTTCATTGCTTCCCTCTTTTCATAGAGTTGCGTGCGCAAGACACCGTTTGCGGAGGCCTCCGGAGCATCCCCTGCCGTTTGGACTTGCTGTCTTTTCGACAAGACCAATATAGGGTGCTGGCATTGATAAAACCAGCTCAATTCGGTAAACGCGCAGGTCATGGCATTAGTTATGCGATTTAGTTATGCGTTTAACCAAAAATGAATCCTGCGATTTTACCCTCGATTTCAAAAGTCAAGAAGTATTTGATTTTCTCGGTAGACGGCAGATGCGCATGCCGGCCACAAATTTCGACCCCACCCGTATACCGCATTTGTTGCATACTCATATGAAAGGAAAAGATCGCTCACCAAAACGCATCCCACACCAAGACTCAAAGTCATCATGTTGGAAAATGCTCATCTGTCGGAAGGAGTCGCTGTGGCAAAACAGCGCGTTACGATCGCAGACGTCGCTCGAGAGGCGGGAACCTCGACAGCAAGCGTCTCGTATTACCTCAACGACAAACGAGACAAGCTCAGCGACAAGACGCAGGCAAAGATCGCGCGCGTTATAAAGGAGCTGGGGTACGTCCCCAACGCTCAGGCACAAACGCTCACCGGCAAACAGACCCACGTCATCGCCATCATCATCTTGGATAACACCAACAAGTGGGCGGGCCTCGTCCTCAACGGCATGGAGCAGGTCATGCTCCCCGCGGGCTACCAAACGGTCGTTTGCACCAGCAATTTCGACCCCGAGACCGAGCTCATGTATGTCGATAAAATGCTCTCGTTGGGCGTCGATGGCTTTATCATCCAGCCCACGGCAAACTTCAAGGCCGTTCATGACCGCATCAAGCGCGCCGGCAAGCCCGTCGTCTTTTTCGATGCGGCCATCTATAGCCCAGGTACCAGCTGGATCAAAACCAACCTTTACGACGGTGTGTACAACGCCACGCAGGCACTCCTCGACGCCGGCTACGAGGACTTTTTCTCCATTGCCGCCAACATGACCGAGATGCGCACCCGCATGGAGCGTTTTCAGGGGTATGCCGAGGCACTGGCAGCGAACGGACAGCTCTACAAAGCGATTCCCATCGACCACAACAAGCCGTCGGTCAATGAGCTTACCGAGTACTTTAAGTACAAGTTCAACCCCGCCAAGCGAACCCTTATCTTCGTGCAAAATCAGTGGGCACTTCCCCGTATCTACAAGGCCCTCCAGCCCATGGCCCATCTACTTCCGCAGCAAATCGGTCTTTTGGGACTCAACTGCGAAGACTGGACCAACCTCACCACGCCGACCGTCTCCACGATCATCGAGCCCGTCGACCAGGAAGGCAGGGAGGCGGCCGAGATGCTCCTCGCCCTACTCGATGGCAGCAGCACGCCCGGTGAGCAGCGCATTCTCGAATGCAAACTCAATTGGCTCGGTTCCACCTCAATCTAGCCATACGTCAAATATGAGGCAAATGAATCAGTAGCGTTTGTCCCAAATCTTAAGTATTTGTTCGACAGAACGGCCCCTGCCGGCTCCTGCTAGACTGGTAGATTCCCAATTGACTAGCCAGGAGTCTCCATGTCGCGCAAGTCCGCCTACAAGCAAGTACTTTCCATCGGCACCGCCGTGGTGCTGGGGTTTGCGCTGTTCACAGGATCGCTCGACGAAGCGCCCAAGCTGTTGTCGCCGCAAAGCGATGAGCAGGCAGCGGCTCTGGCCGAAAAACAAAACGAGAGCCCCAGCCGCACTGACGACGAGGCGGACCTGGTTGCCCGGCTCGAATCAGGAACGGCAAGCTCCGAGGACTCTCAAAATAGCCAAGACTCTGGCGATGGCCCCGATTCCGCCGCAAGCGACACCGACGACGCTTCCACAGACAGCGCCGCCGCCCCCATCGACGAGGTCGAAAACCCCGATCTCGACCGCGCCCGCGGCGTATATCTCAGCAGCATTCCCGACTACGCCGGCAACCCCTACGTTGCCCTTCGCGCCGACAGCACGCACCCGTTGGGCACGCCATCATTCACGCTCGACGAATACGAGCGAGCTACCGAAGAGGGCTGCTTTAAGAAGTTCTCCAAGCTCGATAGCCTGGGCCGCACCCGCAAGGCACTCGCCTGCGTGGGTCCCGAATCGCTCGGTCAGGGCAAGCGCGGCGATATCTCGCGTATCCATCCCGCCGGGTGGCACCAGCAGCGCTACGACTTTATTCCGGGTCAAAGCCTCTACAACCGTTGCCACCTCATCGCCTGGTCGCTCTGCGGCGAAAACGCCAACCGCAAGAATCTCCTCACCGGCACACGCTATCTCAACGAAACGGGCATGCTGCCGTTTGAAGAGCAGATCCTCGACTACATCCACGACACAGGCAACCATGTGCTCTACCGCGTCACGCCCATGTACAACAAAGAGGAACTTGTCTGCCGTGGCGTGCGACTTGAGGCGCAATCGGTCGAGGACCACGGCAAGACCCTGTGCTTCCACGTGTACTGCTACAACCTGCAGCCGCATGTGCAGATCGACTACGCCACCGGCCGCAATCAGGCCTCGGGGGACTAGGGCCGACCAAGCTGCCCCAAAACCTAAAATGATCCGTTTTCCTCCGTCCCCCAGGGATCAAAAAGGGCCGCCCTGGATTGCCCAGAGCGGCCCTTGCACCGGCATGCATGTTGCAGGCAACGCCACGCGCTACTTGGCGCGGCCCTCCTCATAGCGCTCGACCAGCTTGGCCTGAACGTCATAGGGAACCTGCTCATAGCCAGCGGGCTTCATGGTAAAGTCACCCGTGCCGCGCGTAATGGAGCGCAGGCGCGTCGAGTAATCCGTCAGCTCGGCCAGCGGCGCCTGGGCGATGACCACGGTGTCACCGCGCTCATCGGTCTCCATGCCCGTCACGCGACCGCGCGAGGCCGAGATGTCGCCCATCACGGCGCCGGCGTAGCTCTCGGGGATCGTCACCGTGATTTCCTCGATGGGCTCCAGCACCACCGGGTCGGCATCGGCGCATGCCTTGCGCAGGCCGATGCGTGCCGCCGCGCGGAACGCCATCTCGTTGGAGTCGACGCTGTGATACGAGCCGTCGTACACCGCGACGCGAATGCCCGTGAGCGGGTAGCCGGCAATGATGCCGTCCTTCATGGTCTCCTGGACGCCCTTGTCCACGGCGGGAATCAGCGAGCGCGGAATGCGGCCGCCTACGACCTCATCCACAAACTCGTAGCCGTCGCTCGTGCCGTCGGGCCCAATAAGCGGCTCCACGCGCAGCCAGCAGTCGCCGTACTGACCGGCACCACCGGTCTGCTTCTTGTGGCGGCCCTGGGCGCTCGCCGTGCGGCGGATGGTCTCGCGATACGGAATGCGGATCGGCACGCTCTTGGCAGCAACCTTGGTGCGGTCCTCCAGACGATTGAGCAGCACCGAAACCTGCGCCTCGCCCACTGCCGAGATGATGGTCTGGCCGGTCTCCTCGTCGCGGTCGATGCTCATGGTCGGGTCTGCCTTGCAGGCCTTCTCGATAAACGTGTAGAGCTTCTCTTCGTCGCCGCGGTTCTCGGCTTCGATGGCGATGCGGTACTGCGAGTTGGGGAACTTAAACGCCGCAGCCTCGACCTTGCCGGTAATCGAGAGCGTATCGCCCGTCTCGGCAGCCAGCTTGGGCGCCACGATGATGTCGCCGGCATAGGCATGGCCAACCTCGGTCATATCGCGGCCGCACATCACATACAAGTGAGCCAAACGATCGCTCTTGCGGGTACGCGCGTTGATCAGCTCAAGACCCGGCTCAAGCGTGCCCGTCAGCACCTTGATAAAGCTGATGCGGCCCTGCTGCGGATCGGCCAGCGTCTTAAACACAAACGCCACCGGACGGTCATCGTCACTCGAAATCTTAAGCGAATCACCGTCGATGAGCGGCATCTCGCCGTAGTCGGTCGGCGCCGGGAAGTACGTGGCGATGTCGTCCATCAGCGAGTTGACGCCCTGCTCCTTAATGCAATCGCCCGCAAAGACCGGCACAAAGATGCGCTCGGCGATCGCCTTAGACAGCAGGCCTTCAAGCTCCTCCTGCGTCAGCGTCTCCTCGCCTTCCAGGTATTTCATCATCAGCTCGTCGTCAGCCTCGGCCACCAGCTCGCACAGATGGTCATGGGCCTCCTCGGCCTGGGCACGATACTCCTCGGGAATCTCCGACTCAACGGCCTCGGCGCCGTTGCAGTGGCGCGCCTTCATGCGCACCAGGTCGATGATGCCGTCAAAGTCCTCGCCCTCGCCCCAGGGAAGGGTCACGGCGCCCAGGCGCGTGCCAAAGCGCTCCTGCAGCAGGTCCATCGTGGTCGCAAAGCTGGCCTCGGAGCGCGACAGGCGGTTTACGAACACCGCGCGTGCCAGGCGTAGGTCCTCGGCGGCATACCAGAGCTTAACCGTCGTAGGCTGCGGGCCGGCCTCGGCGTCGACCACAAACAGAGCCGTCTCGCAGACGCTCATCGCGGCAAAGGCGTCGCCGATAAAATCGGGGTAGCACGGGGCATCGAGCACATTGATGCGCGCGCCCTTCCAGTCGATCGGCGCGATGGTCGTCGAGATGGAAAATGCACGCTTGACCTCTTCGGGGTCATAGTCGAGCGTGGGCTTGGTGCCGTCGTGGCCGCCCAGGCGGGCGGTCTTGCCGGAAAGGTGGAGCATGGCCTCGGCGAGTGAAGTCTTGCCCACCCCGCCTTGGCCTACGAGCACCACGTTCCTTACGTTACCGGTCTTGGGAGCACCCATGATGACCTCCTTGCAGGGCCGCGCGCAATGCGCGACGCCAACGGGGAGAGTTCGCGGTCGGTGCCGTCCCGGGAGCAGCATGGTCGGCAGCCGAGCCGACTCACCCTCCAAATGTCCTATGCCACCACCCTACCCTCACGGACGGCTGTCCATGCATACCTTTCGGCACACGTATGAATACAGGCGGCGAGAGGAAGAGACAAGCTTGTGGGGCAATTATTGAACCCCGTCGATGTAAACAAAAAGCCGCCACAGACCGTAAGACCTGTGGCGGCTTCGCCTCAATTAATAGTTGAGTAAATACCTGAGTCTATCCCTCGATACGGCTCAAGAACTCACGCGTGCGTTGCTCGCGCGGATGGTCGATAACCTGCTCGGCAGATCCCTCCTCGACAATGCGACCGCCGTCCATAAAGACCACGCGGTCGGCAACATCGCGCGCAAATTGCATCGCGTGGGTCACGATTACCATCGTCATATTCTGCGCCGCCAGGTCCTTAATGACACGCAGCACCTCGGCCGTCAGCTCGGGATCGAGTGCCGAGGTCGGCTCGTCAAAGAATAAGATTTCCGGATCGAGCGCCAGGGCGCGGGCAATACTCACGCGCTGCTGCTGACCGCCCGAAAGCTCACACGGCACCTTGTTCTCGTTGCCCGTAAGCCCCATCTGCGCGATCAACTCACGCGCACGCGCCTCCGCCTGCTCGCGCGGGCGCTTAAGCACGCGGATCGGCGCGTCGATGATGTTTTTCATCACCGTATAGTGCGGGAACAGGTTGTAATTTTGGAACACCAGGCCGAATCGCGAGCGCGCCTGCTTGGGAACATCTCCCTTCGCATAGACCGCGCCCGATCCCACATCCGTCGCAACCGCAAGGTCGCCAAACGAAAGCGAGCCACCGTCGAGTGTCTCGAGCAGCGTCGCGCAGCGCAGCAGCGTGGACTTACCGCCACCCGAAGGCCCGATAATCGCCACGACCTCACCGCGCTTGACTTCGAGTGAGATATCCTTGAGCACCTCATTGCCGCCAAACGCCTTACGCGCGCTTTCGATTTTCATCACTGAGTTAGTCATGATAATAGTCCAGCTTCTTTTCGGCAGCGCCCAGCAGCATCTCGACCACAAAGTTAAAGACCCAGTAGATCAGAGCCGCAATCGCAAACGGCACCATGCTCACCTGCGAGGCAACCAGCGCCTTGGCGGTCGAAAACATCTCACCCACGCCAATGGCAAACGCCAGCGACGTGTCCTTGACCAGCGTAATGATCTCGTTGCCCATCGCCGGCAAGATGCGCTTGGCGACCTGCGGCATCACAATGTACAAAAACGTCTGCAGGCGCGAGTAGCCCAGCACCTCGGCGGCCTCGTATTGACCGCGCGGAATGGACTGCAAGCCCGAGCGATAGATCTCGGCAAAGTAACCGGCGTAGTTGATGATGAACGCCACGACGCACGCCGTCCACTTGGAATCGGGCGTGAGCGAAATGCCAAACACGTAGTACGGGGCAAAGTAGATGGCAAACATCTGCAGCATGAGCGGCGTACCGCGCATGACCGAAATGTAGATGCGCGCAATCCAGCGGAGCGGCGCAATTTTGCTCATGCGCATAAACGCCACGGGGATTCCCAGCGGAATCGACCCGAGCAGCGTTAGCACAAACAGCTGCAAGCTGACCAAGAATCCCTGGCCAAGCATTTGCATCATGACCTGAATAGACATTACTTGAGCACCCAATTATCGAAAGACAGACCGTAATCTGCATATTTATCACAGAGGTCCTTGACCGTGCCATCCTCGTAGAGTGCCTTGAGCGACTCGGTCACGGCATCGGCGGACTTGGTGTCGCCCTTCTTGAAGCCAACGGCGTAATGCTCGCTGGACAGCGGCTTGTCGAGCTGCGTATAGGCATCGGGCTTGGCGGCAAGCTGATACTGAGCGATCGAGAGGTCACAGGCAACGGCATCGACTGCGCCACTCTCGAGCTGCATAAACGCCGTGTTGTACTCACCGATGGTATCGAGCGTGGCAAACGTCGCGGCCAGATCCTTCTGGTCGCCCTCGAGCACATCCTGTGCGGCGGAATCAGTCTGGGTAATCACGGTCTTGCCGGCAAGATCGTCCCAGCTCTTGATACCCGCGTCCTTCTTGACCACGAGCACCTGCTCGTTGAGCATGTAAGGCTCGGAAAACGTGTAGTCGTCCTCGCGACCCTCCATGGTAAAGCCATTCCAGATGCAGTTGATGGCGCCGGAGTTGAGCAGCGTGTCCTTGGCATCCCAGTCGATAGCCTCGTATTTGACCTCCCAGCCCTGCTTATCGGCAACGGCCTTGGCAAGGTCGAGGTCAAAGCCCGTATATTCGCCGTCATCGCCCACAAAGCCGTACGGAGGATAGGACTTGTCAAAGCCCACCACGAGCTTTTTGGACTCCGCAGCGCCCTTCACGTCCTTTGCCGCGGCAGAGCCAGCAGCAGAGCCCTTAGCGGCACCGCCGCCACAACCGACAAGACCAAGGCCGAGCACCGTGGCGAGCGAGCCGGCTAGACCAACAAACTGACGACGAGACATATCGGTATTCATGGTATTCCCCCTTGATGGCACTTTAGTTAGGTAAAGTGAGTCATGTAACGTTCAGAATCATACACTTTAGTGAGATGGAGTACAAGGGAGTTGTTGCCCGGCGTGGGCGGGGAGCGGCGCGGGATTAAGTTTCCTGCTCTACAGTCCTGCGCAAGACGGAAAGCACATTAAGTGCTTTCCT
>CALJDJ010000093.1 GCA_938023705.1 uncultured Collinsella sp. | reverse complement strand
TTCTGGGCGATTTTCACCGGTGTGCTGGAGATATCCGCCGCCGTTCGGCTGCGTCGGGAAATCAAGGGTGAAATCTGGCTTGCCCTCAGTGGACTGCTCTCGATTATCCTTGGTGCTATCGTCTTGTGGATATTTTTTACCCGTCCGGTCGAGTCATTCGTGGCCGCAGGCTGGCTGTTGGGTTTCCATGCGGCAGTCTATGGCGTCACGCTTTTGTTCTTGAGTTGGAGTCTTCGCAAAACGCGCCTGGGGTAAGAGCGTGCCAAACCAAAATCTATGGATATGAGCATCCTCGATTCATGCCTCCATAGAAATGACATCGAAGGAGTCATACATGCAGATACAATATAGCTATCGAGCTATCGACAAAGAGTTTCATGAACCTTGGCAGAGAGCTTTGGGAAATGTGATCGAGCACGCCCTCAAGCCATTGCTCGACAAACACACTAAAGATTCAGCGCGACTTCAAATCGTCCTTGATCGCGACAAGATCAAGCGGCAATTTCTGGCCAGTGGCTATATGCACCTGCCCGGCAAAAAGATTGTCAGTGTTACTGCATCACATGACGAGCTGACGCCCCTCGCGCAGATGCTCGCAAAGTCGTTGTTCCGTCAGGCCAAGAAGCATTTTGACCGACTGCATGCTCAGGATCAAATCAAGCGCAAAGCACGACGCGAGCGCTTGCGCGAGCTCAAGGTGCGGATTGCCGCAAAACCCGCATCAGCCGCCCATGAGGCCGAGGTGATCCGAATGCCTCTACTGTCGAAACTTGAGGCTGTCGCAAGGCGTGAGCTGGCTTATCTGCGGGCCGTCGGCGATTTACCGCGCGATTATCCGACGCTGCGCGACGTGGTGGATGAAGCGATTGTCCAAGCTGAGGTGGAATGGCAATCCGTGCCGGAAGAAAAAGCGGTTCGGTATAAGACATGGGGGCAGCACCGTACCGGAAAGGTCAGGTGTTGCACTCAGTTTTTGCCGCCGCCAAGCATCAACCAGATAATCCGATGAGATGCCGGTCTGTCTCACTCTCATGCAAAGGTAAGATCAACCATTTAATCCGCTTACCCCAGAATAATAGGGAGTGCATATAAATGCATTTTTTGAATTTGCAGGTCACACAGGCAGAGCTCCTATCCGGCCTTATTTCCGTTTCCCAAACAGTTGCACAGATTGTGCTCGTCATGACCGTGGCGTGGCTCGTGTCCGCAGTGCTTTCGCGGGCCATCACACGCATCAGCAAAAGAACCCGCACTTCCAAGAGATCTGCAGATGAGGTCAAACGCATTGAAACATCTCTTCGTCTGATCCGTTTCGTCAGTCGGCTGGTCGTGTGGGCCTTGGCCGTGACCATTTCCCTCTCAATCCTTGGCATTTCTGTGGCACCGATCCTGACGACTGCGGGGGTAAGCGGCATCGCAGTGGGGTTTGCTGCGCAGAGCCTGATAAAAGACTATTTTTCGGGTTTGGTCTTGTTGCTGGAAGGGCAACTCCGCATCGGGGATATCGTGGATATTGGCGGTGTGGCAGGCCAAGTCGAAGAGATGACGTTGCGCTATGTGCGCCTGCGTCAACTCAATGGTGACGTGGTCTATGTGCCCAACGGAGCCATCACCAATCTGACAAATAAGACAACGGACTATTCGATGGCCGTAATCGATGTCGGTGTCGCCTATCGCGAAAACCTTCAGGAGGCATTGAACGTTATGGAGAGTGTCGCCCGTGAGCTAGCTTCGGAAACAACCTGGTCAACGAGAATATTAGCCGAGCCAGAGGTCTTTGGGGTCGAAACGTTGGGTGACTCTTCGGTTATCCTGCGTCTTCGCCTCAAGGTCTTGCCAGGTGAGCAATGGTCAATCCGGCGCGAATATCTGCACAGGATAAAACAGCGCTTCGACGAACTTGGCATCGAAATCCCTTATCCGCATCTGACGCTTTATGCCGGCCAGGACAAGGATGGAAAAGCCCCTGCCTTTCGGATCGAAGCTCCGGCTGGTGCCCAATGACACGGCCAAAATATACATATGAAGTGGAAAGAGATTTCTCGAACTGGGATGAAACGATTTTCGAGCGCTGTCTGCGGGATGGGTTCAATGTATTTGGCTCTGGACCAACCCCTATTCTCTTGCGGCCCGAAAAGGAGACCGAACCTGCCCCTGACACCCGTTCGCTAGGCAACGACAGCCATGATTAAGAAAGGCCAACCCATGAAGCCACCGGTAAAGACGAGCTTTCGCGGCAGGGACGTCGCCTACCTGGTAATTTCCATTGTTTTAGTGGGCGTAGGTTACGCAGCCTACCGCGGCTTATACTTTGTTGGTGAAAACGTTCCTTTTGCCTAAGAGATGATCCTAGTGTTCCTGGGTGCAGCTGCCACTATCTATCTGACAGCTGTGCTCCTCAATCGCCAGACTGAGCTTGAGTTAAGAAAAGAAGGGCAAGTTCTTCTTTTTCAACAAAAGCATGACACATATATGCGCGTCATCGAAAAGGTTGCTGAAATCGTGGAGCGTGAACGTCATGATTTTGCGCTCATTGATGAACTCAGGGTCATCAGCCACAAGCTTGCCGTTGTCGGCAGCGCGCCAGTTGTCGAAGCGTTCCGACGCGTTCTTGATCTGCTTGTTGATGGACTTGAGGATGGCCAGTTGAACGGCAATGACGCAGAACAGGTGATGCATGCCGTAGCTGAAGTCACGATTGCGATGCGTTCGGACATCAGCAGCGACAACGACCCTGAAGCGCTTCGGTCGGCTGCAGAAACGATCATGGCGAACTCACGCAAGATCGAGCGGCTGGACGACATCGAGCACTCAAAGTCCAAGCCAGACGCAAATGCAGCCAACAATAAACAGAAGAAAGGAGATTCGAAAGATTGACTTCGGTCTTCTGAAACATCTGTTCGCCGTCCTGGATCACGAAGTGGCAAACAGCCGGCAATTTGGCGAATTCGTTTCTCTGGACGCGCCGGTCGAAGCGGATGCCCAGGACGTCGCCGAGGCCATGGTGGAAGAGGAAGTCTTCGAATTTTATCAGCCCGATGACACACTCAGGCTGGCCGATATCATCGCTGACAGTCAGCATCCCGATGCCGCAACGATCGCGGAAGAGCAGGAGCTAGTTGATCGGTCGAGCGAGTTCGCTTTTGCATTCGACCTGCTGAAGGACATGCCGCGTTTGTGGCGGCGCATTTTTCTGCTTATCCGTGTGGACGGGCTGAATGCCAGCAGCGTCTCTGAAATCCTGCTGATTCCTAGTAAGGAAGATGCTGTCCGAAGGTGGCTCATGCAGGCCGAAGCATTCATCGCTGCTCATCTGGAAGAGGCCGGAGTAAGCAAAAACGGGAACGATTGGCTCCAAGGCGTTGATTGGTCGGCATTGTCTGTGACCCGAAGCGAGGCAGCCTCACTGTGGTCCAAGGAGGCGAACCATGAAGAATGATCTTCACCTCGTCTGCCCGCATTGCCAGTCCATCAACCGCGTACCGACTGCGAAGCTATCGGAACATCCCAACTGTGGCCGCTGCCAGCAGCCCTTGTTCACGGGCGAGCCCATCGAGTTGACCACGGCGACGTTCTCGCGCCACGTGGAGCGCAGCGATCTGCCGCTGCTGGTCGATTTCTGGGC
>CALJDJ010000092.1 GCA_938023705.1 uncultured Collinsella sp. | reverse complement strand
AGGGCGGAGGCGGGGCATTCCCCGCCTCTTACACCACATCTCTGCGCGCTACCGCAAAACCGTCCTTATATCGTCTTTTTGGTCGAAATTGAGGGGCATGTTTGGGCCATCCCCTTTCGGTCCCATATTCGTCATGCATATGCTTTCTTTACTGATCCTGACAATAGATGCGGAATCGATTATTCGAAGGCTGTTGTAGTTGACCGGCCGGAATACATAGATCAACAGACGCGTCCGCACCTGCGCCAGAATGAGTTCGAAGCCCTTCGCGGAAATGAATTCGCTGTGCAAAAGGGATTTGAAAAATATATCAAGTTTTACAAGCGTGCCGTTCGATCGGGGCACCGCCGCTATCAATCGCTTATCAAGTATTCGACGTTGCAGAATTACGATTTGTAGGTAAGGGATAGCCTACTGGTTGCAGACTCTGGCATACGCTCATGTCATATAGCGACAGCGTGTAAAGGCTAAAGACGTATCTGTGGCGTGTTAAGACCCCACGCTGAATTCGATCTCTTCCTTTCACCGATTGGCAAAACGATTTACACCTAATTTCGGAAATCGATCGCGGGCTTTCTTCATTGCCAGTTGCCTGATCTCGCTACACTAATAACCGCTGTTACCAGGCAATTTGATGGTACAGCTTCCATTGGCTCTTGCGAAGATCGGAGCGGTTATGTTTGCTGCCGCGTTCCGCACTAGCCGTCACTACATCCTGTTTACTGCCATGGCCTGCCTATGCGTTTTGCTGGGCGGGCCTTCTTATGCCGCGGGCGCGGAGAGCCTGCTCATTGCGGGCGCCACGGGTACCGTCAAGATTCTTTCGCAAATTGATCGAGGCGGCCTCGGCCCCGCCCTGCTCTAGCCCTCCGCCTTCTTGCTCAGCTCGTCCATCTCCTCCAGCTTCGACATGTCCAGGTACCTCCTCTTGCCCCATTCGTGCTCCACGATGTACTTCAGCCTCGCCGTCACCAGCATCAGGGCCGAGTTGCCGTCCGGGAAGGTCCCTACGACTCTCGTCCTCCGCCTGATCTCGCGGTTGATGCGCTCGATACCGTTATTAGTCCGGATTCTGCGCCAGTGCTCCGGCGGGAAGTCCGTGTAGGCGAGAGTCTCGGAGAAGCCGTCGCGCACCGTCCTCGCGGCCGCGCCGAGCCTCATCCCGTCCAGCTCGTCCGCCACCTCCGCCACCTTCCTCGAGCACGCCTCGCGCGATTCCTGCGCGTGGATCGCCTTCAGCATGCGCGCCACGGCCTTCCTCCTGGTCACGGGCACCCTTCCCAACACGTTTCGGTAGAAGTGGACCGTGCAGCGCTGGTAGCGTGCCCCGGGGAACACCTCCTCGAGCGCACCGAGCATCCCCGCGCACTTGTCGCCGGTGACGAGCCGCACGCCGGAGAGCCCGCGCCCCCTGAGCCACGAGAGGAACTCGCGCCACGAGTCCGCCGACTCGGTGTAGCCCTCCGCGCAGCCGATGACCTCCCGGTCGCCGGTGGAGTTGACGCCGATGGCCACCAGAACGGCCACGTTCTCGTAGGACCCTCCCCAGCTGCGCTTGAGGTAGATGCCGTCGACGAAAACGTAAGGGTAATCGCCCTCGAGCGGCCTCTGGCGCCAGGCCTCGATGGACGCGAACGCCTTCTCGTTGAGGTTGGAGACGGTGCCGGAGGACACGGGCGCTCCCCAGAGGAGTTCGGAGACGTCCTCGATTCTCCTGGTCGAGACGCCCGCGAGGTACATCTCGACGATGGCCTCCTCGACCGAGGTCTCGCGCCTGCGGTAGCGCTCGATAACGGCCGTCTGGAAGGTCGCGCCGCGCAGCTTCGGCACGTTGAGCTCGACCTCTCCTGCCCCGGTGACGAGCTTTCTCGCGTAGTGGCCGCTGCGGTATGCCTCCCGGCCCGCCGTCCTCTCGTAGCGCCCGGCCCCCACGAGCTCGGACGCCTCCTCGTCGAGCAGCGCGTTGAGCGTCTCCTCGACGGTCTTCCTCACCAGATTCTTTATGTCCTTGCGCAGCGACTCCTCGTCGACTGTTACGATGTTCGCAGACACGGCCCGTGCCCCTTTCGTCGTTGATTTGTTGTTTAGCCGCTAGAAATCATATGACGGGGCGCGGGCCGTGTTCCGCTATGCGGTTGTCAATTTGCGAAAGAAATTATGCGTCACCGCGCCACGTACTACGAGCCGGGCGTTTCGGGCCCCGGTTGGGCTTGGACCGATGCCGGCCACCTGGAGCTTAACGGCTACACGGGCGAGGCCATCGGCGCGGACGACGACCTGGTGGTGACGCTGACCGGGCAGAACACTGTTGTCGAGACGAGCGCGCCCGACGTGGACATCTCGCGGTGCGGCATGGAGGTGTGGGGCGATCTGACGCTCCGCGGTACCGGGTCGCTGGTGGCCACGGGCTCGCAGTGCGGGATCTACGTGTCGGGGACGCTCGCGGTGGACGGCTGCAAGGTCGACGCGCGGGCCGACGGCGCCGGCATCGCGGACGCGCGGGTGGCCGGTGTGATCGCGGACGGTCTTGCCGTTCGAGTCGGTGGGCGCGTTGTCGCCGCGGGCGCGGGCTCCGGGGCGGGCGTGCGCGCCTATGGCGTGTGTCTGCTGGACGGGGTTGCTGGCGGTGGCACGGCTGGGCAGCTTGCCGTCGATGCGTCCTGGCTGGATGCGTCGGGCGCCGACGGCGGCGTCGCCTGCCTGGGCGGGTCGCTTGCATCCGCGCGCTTTGTGGCGCCTGCGGGCGGGGCCTTTGGCGCAGGCGGCGTGGTGGATGCCGACGGGTCCGTGGCAGCGCATGTAGCGATCGAGCCCGAGAGGGAAACCTTGCCAGCGGGGGAGAGCGGTGCGCATGACGTTCCGGGTGATGGTATCCGTGAGTCTAGTACCGGCGCTGATCCTGCTGTCGAGCAGCCCGGGGCCACGCCAGCAGCAGGTCCCGCGGTAAAGCCCTCGGCTATTGCGACCAAGACAAAAACGACGACCGTGACAACGGTCAAGACCACGACGTCCGCGCCTTCGGTGCCTAAGGCCACGGCCGCAATCGCGAGCCTGCCCACGCTCCCCAAGACTGTCGACAACAACTGGACTGTGCTTTCCTCGCTTCTTTTCCTGTTGGGAACGGTATTCCTCGTCACCGCACGTCTCTGCTGAGACATTCATTTTTCGGAAGTGCGGGGAAAAATCGAAACTCGTCGACCACAACCCGTTTCTGCCATCAAAACCGCATGTCGCGAAGGTACAAAACTGGGCATGCTCGGCAGTTCTCGGATTTTCCACGCACTTCCGGAATTATGTCCCATTGGAGGCTCAAGAACGAGCGTGGACTGCTATTGCGAGCAATGCCACATGTTAAGTAAGGAAGCTAATTTCATTCTGCATATAGCTCGCAAAATGATTACCAATTGTTTGCTTAGGATCTATAATGTTTAGAGGGAAATGTAATTTCTACAAAACGGAGTTTCCATGCTTCTTGAATTCAGTATAGAGAACTACAAGTCGTTCGCGGATAGGGCCACTTTCTCAATGGAGGCGGCCCCTAAGCAGAAGGGGTTGGACTACAGCCTCCACGTACAAAAGGTCGGCAGGAAGGCCTATAAGGGTCTCTCGTCCGCAGTCGTCTACGGCCCCAACGCAGCGGGTAAAACGGCGATAATCGGAGCTCTGGACACGTTGAAGCACATCGTGCTTCGCGGCAACGTTCGCGATGCCGAGACCATGACGTCCCCCGACCGCGCGGCGTTCGACCTGTCGTTCATCCCCAACAGTGGCCTCGCCGACCCCAAGCCCGTGTCCTTCGGAATCCGCTTCTTCGAGGGAGGGGACCTGTTCGAGTATGACCTGAAGGTAGACCTGGGTGCCTTTATGGACTTGTCGTACGACAGGGCGATCGTGCGCGAGTCGCTGCTGGTGAACGAGAAGGTCGTTTTTGACCGATACTTGGAGACAGTTAACCTCGGCGATTTGGACTCTGGAATGCTTGCAGAACAGCTTTCCGACGCGTTTCGGGAGAACAAAGCGGCTGCGATTAAATTCATATCTGGCTTCAGCCGAGACGAGCTGTTCCTGACCAACGGCTTCAGGCAGATTGTCAGCCCCAGGCTCAGCGCGCGCGTCACCGGGTGGTTCGACCGTGGGCTCACTGTCGTGTACCGTGCCGACAGACTAAAAACGGTGCAGGGGGCGGGGCTCCCGGACAAGGCCGTCTACATCAACGAGACGATTAACGCCGCCGCCAAAGAGTTCGGCGTCAGCTCCAATGCGCTGGGCTTTGTGGTGCCTGAGGGCGAGAGCACGCCCAGGCTTAGCTCGATCTTTGCCGACGCCGAGGGCAACCTGGTGCGCGCGGTGCCCGCTGAGGACTACGAGTCTTATGGAACGGTGCGTTTTGTCAACTTGTTCCCGCTGGTTGCACAAGCCATCGCAACGGGAGGAACGTTGGTGGTGGACGAGTTCGATGCGTCCATCCATCCCATGGCGCTCATGAGCATTGTGAACGTGTTCCATAATGACGACATTAACAGGCACGGCGCCCAGCTGGTCTTCAACACCCACAACCCGGTGTTCCTCAACGGCAATGTGTTTCGCCGTGATGAGATCAAATTCGTGGAGCGCGATCGAGAGACGGGCGGCAGCACCTGCTATGCGCTGTCCGACTTCGGCACCTCGGGGCCGTCCGGCGTGCGTAAAGGGGACGACTACATGAAGAACTACTTTATAAGCCGCTACGGTGCCATCGAGGACATCGACTTTTCCCCAGTGTTCGAGGAGCTGATGGGGGATGACGCCGATGGCAAGTAGGAGGCAGGCGGACAAGTACTGGTTCTCCGTGGAGGGCGAGACCGAGAAGTGGTACCTTGAGTGGCTCCGTGACGTCGTCAACGCCGACCCGCGGGCGACGAGGAGGGTTGCCTTCGACGTTAAGGTCGAGAAGAACCCGCTCAAGCGTGCGAAGAGTCTAAACGTCGTTGGGAAGGCCGATGTCTGGCATGTCTTTGACCTGGAGGACGAGAGCGAACTGCACGTAAGGCAGACCCAGGACACGCTTAAGCGAATGCGCGACGCGGGCAAGCTCGGCCGCGGCGTCAAGTACATGAACGCGTACTCGAACTTCACTTTTGAACTGTGGATCCTGCTGCACAAGCTCGACATGCGCGCCCCGCTCAACCACAGGACTGGGTACCTGAGGCTCGTGAACAGGGAGTTCGGCGAGAGCTATCAGGACCTCGATGAGTACAAGCACGAGGACAACTTCAAGAGAGCGCTCGGACAGCTAACGATTGATGACGTCGTGGCGGCGGTCGCACGTGCCAAGAGGATAGCGGAGGCCAACGAGGCTGACGGACACCGCTTCGCCGAGCACTGCACGTATCGCTACTGCCTGGACAACCCCGCGACGGATCTTTGGATAGCGGTCGAGAAGGTACTTAAGGGCGCCGGTATTATCGGTAAGTAGAATTAAGGCATGGTTCCGCTTGCCGACATGTCTACGCCGTTTCCCGCATACTGCTCCGCTGCGATGTCCGCGAGGCATATCTGTTTGTCTCTTTCGTATCGATCGCTTTGATGCCCCTTGTTGGCGCTTTTCCTGCTGGGAATAGGGCTTTTGGTGTTGAACGCCGCTACTGAAACGCCCAAACTTCGAAAGTGCGGGGAAAAATCGGAATCTACCGACCACAACCCGTTTTCTGTCAACAAAACCGCAGGTCGCGCCGGGGTAATTCCGGTGTCTGGTCGGCAAATCTCGATTTTACCCTCACTTCCGAAATCGCCGCCCATTAAAGGCCAATCAACGAGCGGCGATTGTCTCCCGCACCAGTCAGCCGGTAAAATTCTGTCCATGATTACGCTTACCGACATATCCTCTGTCGTCTGTCACGTGCTGCCCCGCTACGACGTCCGCGAAGCATATCTGTTTGGTTCGTTTACTCGCCGCGAGCAAACGTCCGATAGCGATATCGATTTGCGACTCGTTTGCGGCCACACCATGACGTTCGGCGCGTTATATGAGCTCTCCCTTGAGCTCGAGGAGGAACTCGGTCGAAAGGTTGATATCGTCACCAACCCACCCGACAACATGCGTCCCGCCTTCCGCAAAAACATCGAGTAGGATGAGGTGCGCCTCTATCAAGCGGCGTAAACGGGACAGGGTCTACCTAGCCCGCATTGGGGAGTGGGACTCCGATGAGCGCTGGGAAGGGGCAGCGTAGCTGCCGTATGTCCTTAGGCACACCCTTACAGATTGGCACCGCTTAGATACCCTGCCGGGCCTGGGGCCCTACAATAGGCGTAGGATACTTTGCACGTCGAACGAGGTGGTTGTATGACGGCAAATCAAGCATTTGCGGTTTCCGGCAGGGAAGAGCGCCCGGTCGACTTTGGATTTGACCACTCCGAATGTTTCTTACCTGCGGTTAAATGGTTCAACTTCGAAGGTTTTTCTGCCGACGATCTTAGCTTTTTAACAGAGTCCGTCAGGGCAAACGCCCCATTTATCTTTGAGCTCGCCGAACGCCAAAAAGCCGGATCGGCGGTGGCATAATGCCTGAATTTTGCCGCATGCTTCCGAATTTGGCGAGTCTTAGAAGCCAGTATTGAACTCAAACTCGGTTCCATACACTTTCTTGCTCTTTGAATATAAGTATCGCCCTAGCGATAGCGTGCTATACTATCGCTAGGGCGATACCTATTAGGAGACTCACGTGGAACTGTGGCATGGTTCTCAGAAGATCATTGAGACTCCCCAGATTGGCCTGGGGAAAGTCCATAACGACTATGGACAGGGATTCTATTGCACAGAGAGCCTCAACCTTGCAAGGGAATGGGCATGCTCTAGGGACGCAGACGGCTTTGCAAATCGATATGAACTCGACATGGCCGATCTCAAGGTACTCGACCTGCTATCGCCGCAATATTCAGTTCTGCATTGGATAGCGTTGCTTGTAGAGCATCGTTCATTCCGAAAGGACACCGCCGTCGCTGTGGGGGCATGCGAATACCTTCGCGATCATTTTTTGCCAGATGCTAACGCTTACGATGTGATTAGAGGATGGCGTGCGGATGACTCGTACTTCAGCTATGCCAGGGCGTTTGTAAACAATACGATCACCATTGACCAGCTCGGTCGAGCTATGAGGCTCGGTAACCCTGGAGAACAGATTGTGCTCAAAAGCGAGCGCGCGTTTAAGAGCATTCGTTTTGCTGGATTTGAGCGTGCGCCACAAGCTCTATATGGCCCATTGGCCAAGGATCGAGATGAGTTGGCAAGGGCGCAGTATCGGGAATTGCTTACCGAAAACCCGTTTGAGGGAATTCGTATCGTCGATATCGTTCGAGAGGGGATGACAGAAAATGACCCACGCCTACAGTGACATGTATCTCGAGGATGCCATGAGAACGCTGGGCGAGGCAGTCGATTTCGCCCTCTGCGACCAAGGGCTGAGTCCTGTCGAACTAACGACAATCCTATTGAATTCTCTCGAGATGAGGCAATTCGAGCGTGGTGTGGCGCGCGTTGTCTGCGGCATGTCGGGTGACGAACTTGCGCGTGAAATAATTGCCAGTGCAGGACTGAAACCCGCAGAATGTAGGGAGAGCTATCCGCTTGATCGTTCCTCGCAATACTGGGCGGGCTGGGTTTTGGCTTATTCGCAATGGGCGAGCAGCTTGAACTTTAACGAGCTCTTTGAAGTCGCCCCGCTTGATTGGATTATCGGTTCGTATTCCCCGCTTCACGAGGCGTCGGAAGATACATTCGCAGAGATTGTCATCGATAAATGGAACAAAGCCCAGGCAGACAAAAAGGGCCTCAAAGCGGCACGAAAGGCGGCCGGCCTAACGCAAAAACAGCTGGCCGCCCAATCGGGGGTTAAACTTCGCGCTATACAGCTCTACGAACAGAATCAGCTGGATTTACGCCGCGCCTCGGTCTCTTCGGCATTGGCGCTCGCAAACACCCTAAGCTGCGCCATCGAAGACCTCGTCTGGCAACCGATCGCCCTGGAGTACGACTCGCGGGCTATTCCGTCCGAAAGGCTATAGAGGAGGCAGACATGCCTTGGAACTACGTTCAACAAGATGACGGAGTTGATTGCGTTGCTCAAGAAGATCATTCATCTGCGCTCGAGGTAAATTCAGCATCTCCGAATTTGCTCGACGGCGTCACGCCAATCGACGAAGCTATTCGGCAGACCATAGCGGGCATGCCCAACGCGCTCAGGCTCTTGGAGAACTCATGATGGCGGCTATGCAGCGGAGCGCTCATCCGTTCGCGCCGCTCGTGCTCGATGATACCGGTTCGCTCGAAGCTATGGCCGCGGCCGCGATGCGCCTACACAGCACGCTGATGACGGTCGGGCGCTGCTATACAACCGACGCCACAGGCGACCGGGCCGCGCTTGAGCTTGGACGCGTCGAGTCCGTACTTGCGGGTGCGTTCTGTACAGTATTCGGTCAATCGCCGGCCGATCGCTTCGCAGACATCTTTGACCAGGTCACCTACGTGGCAGAGCACATGGTCAAGGACCACATCTTTGAGGACGGTAACAAACGTACCAGCCTTATCTACGCATTGTCCGTCTTAAGGTTCGCAGGCACTCCGGTCGTGCTGTCCGACAGCCCCGAGCCCAAAGACAACCAGTACTACGCCTGGATCCAGGGCCTCGTATCCGGAAGCCGTACGACCAGCGGGCTCGCCGAGGAGCTGCGCCGCGGTTGCATTGCGGGCATAGGCGACCCGTCGCACGTATAGAATCAAAGCATCTGCACGCCGGTTATTGAATTGATTGGACACCACATGGAGATCCCCAGCGCCCCGTGCAGCCGCCCCGAGACCTCGTGGATCAAGCGATAAAGGGTGGTTGAGCTGCTGGTTTGCTGGGCGCCTTGTTTGTGATGGAACGGCATGTGCCCACGAATTTAAAATCGAGGGCAAAAAGTTGTTGGTAAACCACGCGAGGCTATGATAGTATCTCTTTTGCCGAAAGGCGACGGGCGATTGGCTCAGGGGTAGAGCATATCCTTCACACGGATGGGGTCACAAGTTCGAATCTTGTATCGCCCACCATCTAAAGCGCAGGTCAGAGGTGTTAAGCTTCTGGCCTTTTTCTTTTTGACACCAAGGGTGACACCAAAACTGACACCAAAAAAATAATCGTAGTCGTCTAAGGCGTCATTTTTTTCGCAACCTTTTTTGCTGACGTCATTGCACGTTTTGCATAAAACGCATGCGTAATTTCATTGAATTACTCATATGATCCGAGCACAAATGTGGAGACGGGGACCACACGCCCAGAGCTCCTTCCAGCCGATTTCTGTCACACGAGGGATTTTTGGCAGAACTCGTCAAGCTATTGGCCAGCGTTTGGTCAGCTTCCGGTACTTACCCGCATGATGCCCCAGTAGATAATCGGCGATGTCCGCAATCCGCGCGGTCAATGGCCGATACCAGGGGAGACGCAAATGGACGAAATCGTCTGCGCAAACACCGCATTCCGCTACTGGCGCTGCCCACCGCAGGTGCGCGATCTCTACCCGCGCCTACCAATCTCCGAAGAAGGCTGGCGAGCTCTGTCCCAATCGCCCTTTGTAGTCGACGTCCTCAAGACGCCAGTCATCACAGCAGCATCAACACGAAGCAACCTGCATTCCGAGACAAGGCGGACCATCCGATGGAACAGCGCCTATACAGAGAAGGTTTCCATCGACACGGGTATGGGCTTTAGCGTCACTGACCCTCTTAACACGCTATTCACCATGACTCGAAACGTTTCTTCATGCGATCTCGTTCTGGCTATGTACGAGTTTTGCGGATGGTTCTCTGTTTTTAAACCATCGGCCGCTGTCGACATGGCACTTGAACAGGCAAATTCAGAAGAAGAGCATTACACCACAGCGAGTCTGTTTGAACTAGACGAAACCCAAGACGAGGCCCCGTGGAAGCGAGTCTATGCTCGGGTGCACCAGAAGGACAGCGAGAATAATCAAAGTGGACAGCAGGATGATGGATCAGGAAATAAAGCTAACGGTAGGGGCACATCGCTCTGGATGAGAAAGCCTCTAATTGAAATAGAAGAACTTCGCAAATTTGCAGCGAAGGTTAAGGGCGAGATGTGGGGAAAGCAATTCTACGAAGCCACGAAGTAGGTAATGGGTATTGCGGCATCCCCGCTAGAAGTTGCTGGAATCATGTTGCTAAGTCATCCGAGGCGTGCCGGCGGAGCGGAGTTTAAGAACATATACGTCAACGACTTAACACCGCTGTCGAATTCAGCTCGGAAAATCGCAGGTCAAAAATCTGTTACGGCGATATCGTCATCGTAAACCCAATAACAATGAAGGCTGTGATTATCGAACTTCAAGGGGAGGTTATCCATGGATCGGGCGCCGTGCTTGACCACGATGCCACACGAATGACAGCATTGCAAAGCATGGGATACGACGTATTTCTTGTAACCCATGACATGCTCAATAATCACGATCAGCTTGATGCCATCATTCACAGCGTGTGTGAGCGATTGGAGTTGCGCTACAAACCAAAAACTGAAGCGATGAGATGCGCTGAGACCAGATTGCGGGCCAACGTTCTGTGCAATTGGCTTGTTATTGGTAAGTAATAATGCCCAAATGAGCGTTTCTAATACTTGATATGCTGCCAGTAATTAAGTGCCATTTCAAAACCATGCCGGTTTACTGCGTTGGATTGAGGGTGGCTGAGCACACCGAATTCGCCGCTCGTAAAACCGCAGGTAGATTGCCTGCCAGTTTTGCGAAAATAGGCGTGAGGTCGAAAATCCGGGAATCGGCGTAGTAAACCGGTCTATTTATGAAGCGACCAGCTGGGGCGAGCTTTGCACGGTTCTGTAAATTGGCCCGAAGGTGTGCAGCGGGGCTCAGGCCCCGGGAAGCACCGTGGATCGCTTTGGTCTGGCCGACGGCATCTGGGGCGACATGCCGAGCCCCGGGAAGGGTGGCGGCGGGCTTGCCGCCGCCCGCGGGGCGC
>CALJDJ010000091.1 GCA_938023705.1 uncultured Collinsella sp. | reverse complement strand
GGGCGCCTGTGAGCGAATATGTTTGCGGCGAGAGCCGAAATGAGCGGTGGGGTGGCGACTAGTTGACCGTACCGGAATCGTCGCCCGTGCCCGAGCCCGAACCCGAACTCGAGCCAGAAAGTGCGACCGTCAGCGTAATCGTGCTGTCGGTGGACTGCTTGCCGGTGGGGGAGACGCCCGTAACGGTGGCATCCTCGTTACCGCTTACGGGATTGCCGTTCTGGTCGCAGAAGCCAATGTTATAGAAACCGGCGTTGTTGAGCGCGGTGACGGCGGCGGAAATGCTCTTGCCGTACAGGTTGCCCGGAACACTGGCCTTGCCGGACTTCTTGGCAATGACGACGGTAATCGTGGCGCCGGGCTTCTGCTTGCCGCTGGGGTTCCAGCTGATCACGGTGCCCTCGGTAACCGAGTCGTTCTCCTGGTAGCTCACGTCGACGCCAAAGCCTGCCATATCGAGGGCGTTGCGCGCCTGGGCCTCGGTCATGTCGGTCAGGTCGGGGACGGACGTGGTATCCGGGCCGCTCGAGACCTTATACGAGATGGTCGTGCCCTTCTCGACTTCCTTACCGGCTTCGGTGCCCTGGTCAAAGACCTGGCCCTCATCGGCCTCGTTGGCCTCCTCGGAGGCGTTGCCCTTCAGGCCAACGCTTGCCAGCGCGGCTTCTGCCTGGTCCTTGGTCAGGCCGACAAGCCGGGGAACCTCAACCTTCTCGGAGGGCTTGGGGCCCTTGGAGATCACCAGGTTCACCTTGGTGCCCTTGGCCTTCTTGGTGCGGCCGTTGGGCGTCTGCTCGGCGACCTTGCCCTCGTCGACATCGTCGTTGTAGCTTTGGTCGATGGTGCCGACCTCGAGGCCGGCTTCCTTGATCTGCTCGACGGCAGTCTGCTGGTCCTTGCCCAGCACGTCGGGCACGGTGACCTGCTCGCCGCCAAAGAGCCCAGTAGCAAAGGCCACCACGATGCCGATGACGGCAACAGCTGCCACCACGGCGGCGATGATCTTGTTCTTGTTGGACTTGGGCTTTTCGACCTCGTAGGAGCCGGTGGAGCCCGAAACCGAGCTGCGGGTGGTATTCTGGCCGCTCACGCCCGAGACGGGACGCACCATGGCGCGCGTCTGATCGGAAAGCTCGCGAGTCTTGGTGGCGCCAAGCTCACCGGGGGCACCGATGATGCGCGTGGGCTCCGAGATGTTGACGGCACGACCGGACAGGTAGCTGTTGAGCACCTGACGCAGCTCGTCAGCGGTCTGGAAGCGGTTTGCCGGGTCCTTCTCCATGCACTTGAGGATGATGCGCTCAAGGTCGGCGTCGACACCGGAGTTGATCTGGCTCGGCGGAATAGGCAGCTCGTTGACCTGCTTGAGTGCGACCGAAATAGCGTCGTCACCGTCAAAGGGAACGCGGCCGGTGGCGCACTCATACATCACGACGCCCAGCGAGTAGATATCCGAGGTGGGGCCGAGGTCCTGACCGCGGGTCTGCTCGGGGCTGACGTAGTGGGCGGTTCCCAGCACGTTGTTGTCTTGCGTGAGGTGGCTGTTCTTGGCGCGTGCGATGCCAAAGTCCATTACCTTGATGTTGCCGTCGGGCAACACCATGATGTTCTGCGGCTTGATGTCGCGGTGGATGATCTCGTGCTTGTGGGCGACCGAAAGCGCAGAGCTGATCTGCGAGCCGATTTGCGCGACCTTCTTGGGGTCGAGGGCGCCGTGGCTCTTGATGCCGCTCTTAAGGTCGGTACCGCGCAGGTACTCCATGACGATGTAATAGGTGTCGCCGTCCTTGCCCCAATCGTAGACGCCCACGATATAGGGGGAGGAGAGACCGGCTGCTGCTTGGGCCTCCTGCTTAAAGCGTGCGGCGAAGGTTGCGTCGCCAGCATACTGCGGCAGCATGATCTTGACGGCTACCGTGCGGTCGAGGACCTGGTCCTGCGCACGGAAGACGGTCGCCATACCGCCTGTCCCCACCTTATCCTTGAGGAGGTATCTTCCCCCGAGGACCCTCTGTTCCATTCCTGCTCCTAACATAACTATTCGCTCAACGATGTGTGTAGTACCTACGATGTGGCCGCTGGGGCCGTGTGGCGCGTTGCCGCTAACTCTTCGGCCGCGGCGCGCCTCGGGTGTCCGATTCGATCATGGGCATCACGCTCCCTGTGCTGCGAGCGCCGCGGTCAGGACGATGCCGGCAATCTTGGCCGCCTTGACGTCGTGTTTGTCGTAATCCTCCAAGGCCACCGAGATAGCGACCGTGGGTGAATCGTAAGGTGCAAAGCCAACGAACATCGAGTTGACGTTGGTGCCGCCGGTCTCGGCCGAGCCGGTCTTGCCGGCGACCTTGACCCCGGGGACCTGGGCATCGGTGCCGGTACCGGACTGGACGACGGCGAGCATGGCCTGCTTGACCTGGTCGGCCGTGGCAGAGCTGACAGCCTGGCCCAGCGAGCGGGACTGCGTGGTCTTAACCACGGTTCCGTCCGGGGCGAGTACCTGGGCTACAAAGTACGGGTCCATGACCACGCCGCTGTTAGCGATGGCGGCGGCAATCACGGCGTTTTGCATGACGGTGGTCTGCGGGCCGGGCGTGTGGCCCATGCCGACAGGCTGGCCGGCGCCGGCCCAGGCGGTCTCCCACTCGGTCATGAGCGACGGGTCGGCCATGATGGAGGCCGCGGAGGTCAGGTCCTGGCCGAGCTTTTGGCCGTAGCCAAAGGCGTTGGCAAACTGCACGAGCGTGTTTGCGCCAACTTCGTTTGCCACCTGGCCAAAGACGACGTTGGAGGACACGGCAAAGGCCTGCTGCAGGCTGATGGTGCCGTAGCTCTCGTTGGCATAGTTGGTGACCGGTGCGTTGCCGATGTCCATGGAGCCGGGCGCCTGGTAGGTGCTGGTAAGGCTGGCGGTACCGGTCTCGAGTGCCGCGGAAAGCGTAACGACCTTAAACGTTGAGCCCGGCGTGTACAGCGCGTCCATGGCGCGATTGTACATGGAGCCGTCCTCGCCGCCGCCCGTCTGCAGTAGGGCATCGATGTTGGTGTTGTCGTAGGTGGGCGAGCTGGCACATGCGAGAACCGCGCCGGTACGCGGGTCGATGACCACTACAGCGCCCTTAAAGCCCTTGAGTGCCTGCTCAGCAGCCGTCTGGATGCGCGAGTCGATGGTGAGCTTGGCGGTGTTGCCCGGCTGGGTCTGGCCCGCGAGCGACGCGATGGCGTTGTTCCAGCTGGAGTAGTCCTTAGAACCGGTGAGCGTGTCGTTCATGACGCTCTCGATGGCGGTGGTGCCATACTGCTGGCTCACGTAGCCAACCACGTGCGCTGCAAGGTTACCGTTGGGGTAGGAGCGTACGTAGGTGCCGTCCTCCTGCTGCAGCGACTCGGCCAGCGTCACGCCGTCGGACGTGATGATGGAGCCGCGCTGGATGTACTTGGAGCGGGCGATGGTGTGGTTGTTGGTCGGCATGTCCTGATAGTCCTTGGCCTTAATGACCTGGACATAGGTGAGGTTGCCAATAAGGATGGCGAACAGCGCCGTAAAGGCGAGCACCGCACGGGTTAGACGGTTGGCGAGCGCAACGCGGCCGAGCACACCGGATTCAGGCGTGTCGAGCAGGCGACGGCGCATGCGCGAGCCGACGGAATGGCTGCCGCTGCCGTAGGAAGACGAGGTGGCAAAGCGCGTGCCCGTCGGGGCGGCGGCAGATGCGACCTGATCATCGGTGATGGCGGCCATGGTGCCGGTGCCGGTAAGCTCGGCCTCGCGTCCGGTCGCCTCGTCACCGGCGCGCAGCAGGAGCGCGACGATAATAAAGCTCGCCAGCAGAGAGGAGCCGCCCTGGCTCATAAAGGGCAGGGTGACGCCGGTCAGCGGGATCAGGCGGGTTACGCCGCCAACGATCAAGAAGGCCTGGAAGCTGATGGCGGCCGTAAGGCCCGTGGCGCTAAAGGCGGCAAGGTCGGATTTAGCGCGGGCAGCCGTGGTGAGGCCACGCACGGCAAAGAGCATAAACAGGATGAGCACGGCGCCGCCGCCCAAAAGGCCCATCTCCTCGCCGATAGCCGAGAAGATAAAGTCGGACTCGACGACAGGGATGTTGTTGGCCATGCCGTTGCCGATGCCAACACCGACCAGACCGCCATCGGCAAGCGAGAAGAGCGACTGGACGATCTGGTAGCCCTGGCCCTGGGCGTCCTTAAACGGATCGACCCAAACCTGGAAACGTACCTGAACGTGAGACAGGAACTTGTAGGCGCCCACGGCTCCAACGGCTAAGAGCGCAAGGCCGATAACGACATACGAGAATCGTCCCGTGGCAACGTAGAGCATCAGCAAGAAGATGGTGTAGAACAGCACGGCCGAACCCAGATCGCGTTCGAAGACGACGACGAGCAGGCACACACCCCACACGGCAAACAGCGGCAGCAGCAGTCGCAGGCGAGGGATCTTAAAGCCCAGGATCTTGCGGTTGGAGATGGAGAGCAGCTCGCGGTTCTCGGCCAAGTAGCCGGCCAGGAACAGCACGATAAAGACCTTGGCGAACTCGCCGGGCTGGATGGTAAAGCCTGCGATGCGAATCCACAGCTTGGAGCCCGAGATCGTGGTGCCGATAAAGATGGGCAGCATCAGCAGAATGATGCCGATAATGCCAAAGGTGTACTTGTAGCGCATGACCACGTCGAGGTTCTTAACCAACGCGAGCGTTCCCACCATGAGCGCCACCGAGACAAACAGGATGATGAGCTGTGAGATGGCGAGAGCGGGGGCGAGGCGTGTCACGAACGTGATGCCGATGCCCGAAAGCACAAAGACAATGGGCAGGATGGCGGGGTCGGCGCCGGGCGCCAAGATGCGCACGGCGATATGTGCCGCGGCGAAGGCGGCAAAGAGGCCGATCGGCACGGCGAGCGTCTCAAAGGAGATGGCAGCGCCCGCGGTGAGGACGTACATCGCATACAGCAGGATGACGGGGAACGCCGAGGCGATGAGCAAGAGCAGCTCGGTGTTGCGGCGACTCATAAGCGGCACTCCCTTTCTAGTTCTTTTCGGAGGCTTCGGCCTCGGCGGACTGTTCGGCGGTTTTCTCGGAATCTGATTCGGAGGTCGATCCCTGATTGGTGTTGTCGCGAATCGTTTGCGCGTCAATCACCTGGCGGGTCTGCTCCTCGTCGATCTGGTGGCGGTACTTGGATATCGTGTCCTGCGCATCGTCGACACTTGTTTGCGGAATGCCCGCCTTGAGGCGGTTTTGCGTGTCTTCGGGCAAGTCGGACAGCTTAATACTGGTTTCGCTTTCGAGCCAGTGAAGCTTGAGTCCGAGCGGCTTGCCGGGAAGGCCGCGCCAGACGGCGACATTGCCCTGGTAGGTTCCCAGGTAGTACGAGCCGGTAACGCCTGCGTATGCCCAGATGGCAGCCGCCAGCACCAAGACGAGACCTAAGACGACGCCGATGGTGACGTTGCGGCGACGCACGCGTTGCGCCTCGCGCATAACGCCATCGTCAACCAGGTCAACGACTACTACGGTCACGTTGTCGTGGCCGCCGGCGGCAAGCGCCGCGTCCACTAGGTTGTCGACGCAGATTTGCGCGGTTGAGGACTGCGTGGCGATGTTCTCGATATCGCTATCGGGAATCATGCTCGAAAGGCCGTCGGAGCACAGAATCAGGCGGTCGCCTTCCTCGATATGCAGAGTGAAGTGGTCGGCATACATGGCGGGGTCCGAGCCCAGCGCGCGGGTGATGACCGAACGGTTGGGGTGGACGCGAGCCTCGTCTGCCGTGATCTCGCCGGCGTCCACGAGCTCCTCCACATAGGAGTGGTCGCGGGTCACGCGGATGAGCGTGCCCTCGTGAAGCAGGTAGGCGCGAGAGTCACCCACGTGGGCGATGGCGAGCGTGTCGTTTTCGATATAGGCGCAGGTGGCTGTGCAGCCCATGCCGGGCTTGCCCAGGCCATTCAAGGCGGCCTCGATTACGGCGGCGTTAGCGGCCTCGACGGCTGCCGCCAGGCGTGCGGCGTCGGCGGACTGCGGGGCCGTCTTGGCAATAGTCTCAACGGCGATGGAAGAGGCTACCTCGCCGGCAGCGTGGCCACCCATGCCGTCGCATACGCAAAAGAGCGGCGACTGTACCAGGTAGGAATCCTCATTGTGCGGGCGCACGCAGCCAACGTCGGAGCGGGCGCCCCACATGAGTTGCGTGGTGGTGCCGGCATCATAGGTCGAGTCGGTCTCGATGCGCTCCTCGGTTAGGGGTTCAAAACTCATGGTTGAGCCGGGGTCTTTGAGCTTGGCCTCAACGGCGGCAACGTCGATTTCGGCTGTGTCACCGGGAGAGACGGTGTCGGTCTCGGCGTTTGATTCGGAATCGCCGGTGTCCGGGGAGTCGGGCTCCTCGGAAACGCGGGCGGTCGACTCGTCATCTTGCGGGCTGACGTCTATAGGCTCGGGCGCCGGCGTAGACGCGGGCGCAGCCTCGGATGCCGGGGCTATGGGAAACGCCGGCGCGGCGGGCTCGGGCGCCGCAAACACCGCAGCGCTCTCGTTGATTGCCGCGGCGACGGGCTCTGCAAAGTGAGCCGGCGCCGGGGTTGCTTCGGGCGCTGTGGGCTGTTCCGCAGCATGTGCGCCGATGGGCGCCGCTACGGCATCCTCTTCGTCCTCGTTATCGGCGAGATCAGAAATATCATGCGTTACATGCGAAAGAGGCAGGGAGAACACGGTGTCCTCGGGCTCCATGGGTGCGGAGCCCGCCGGAGCGGCGTGGGCCGGCGCAGCTGTGGCGGCAGCCGGTGCCTCGGTCATAGTTGCGGACTTGTTCTCCTCGTCGATCATCGACGGTTCACCTTCATGACCACATCGCCAATCTGGACTTCGTCGCCCTCGCGCAGCGTGGCAGGCTCCACAAGCTGGCGGCCGTTGACGAGCGTGCCGTTAAGCGAGTTGAGGTCCTCGATGATGAGCGCCGGGCCCTGCAGCGAAAAGCGCGCATGCGAGGCCGAGACGAACGGTTCGTTGATGCAGATGTCCGAAGATGGCGAGCGACCGACGATGACGGGGCCGAGCATGTCTACGTGGATGCCACGGATGCCGCGCGGGCCCTTGTCCACATCGATCGTCCAGATAGCCGAGTCGCGGCGCTGTCCGCGCACAAGTCCCACGCCGGTCTTCATGACGGCGAACAGGAAGATATAGAGCAGGGCGACCAGGACGATGCGGCCTGCAAAAAGGACGATATCGATGTTCATAAGCGACTATCCCCTAAATTCAAAGGTGCTCAGGCCAAACGTCAGCAGATCGCCGTTGCGCAGCGGGCAGCGCGTAATGCGGCGGTTGTTGACGAGCGTGCCGTTGGTGGAATTGAGGTCCTCGATCGACCAATCCGAGCCCGTAAAGGTGAGCTGGGCGTGGCGGCGCGACACGTTGGGGTCGCGCAGGGCAATATCGGAAACTGAGCGCTCGCGACCGATAGTCACCTGTGCGGAGGTGATGCTATGGCTCTCGCCGCTCACGACGTCGACGAGCTGGGCGAGCGGGCGCTGCGGGGCGCGAGTGCTTGCCATGTTGGAGGCGATGCCGGCTGCGGCGCCTAGGCCCACGGCGGCACCGGTCGCGGCGGCTCCGCCCATGCCGGCAAGCGCGTCGCGCGAGACGGTCTGCGGCACCGGGATAGGAGCGGCGGGGTCGGGGACGCTAGGCGCGAAGGGATCTGCTACGGCAAGCGGGTCGGGAGCGGCGGCACGAGGCGTCGGCTGCTGCTGGGGCATGGCGGCGGGGCGCTGCTGCTGCGGGGCAGCAAACTGCTGCTGGCCGGCGCGCGGGGCGCTGGCGGCACGGCTTGTCGCGGAGTTGTTTTGGCCCAGACCGTTTTGATAGGCGCGCTCTTCTTCGTACAGGCGGCCGAGCGTGGGGGCATCGACGTTCTCGGCAAAGACCGAGAACTTGCCGGCACGCAGCTGCGGATCGATCATAAAGCGCACGAGGGGCTCGCCGACAAAGACATAACGGCGCTTTTCGGCCTGTGCCTTCACGAACTCGCGGACCTCGCGCGAAAGCTCGGGGTAGAACGGGGCGAGCATGGGGTCGTCGTCGGCGGCGATCAGGATGGTATAGAGTGCCGGCGCCGTGTTGACGCCATTGATCACCAGAGTCTGATCCTCCATGTCGCGAGCGGCCTGCTTGGCAAGCTTCTTAAAGGAGAACGGGGCACGGGTGGCACCGAAGATGCCGGCCACGTGGTCCTCGAAGATGTTCAGGAAGTTCACGAAAGATCACTCTCCGTATAGGTTCTTTGGTATCCGAGCAAATATAGGCATATCCCAACGATTATAGAGGATAGGATTCCCGCAACCGCCGCCTTGGCGACGACCGCGGCTGCAAGGCTGGCAATTTCCATATGGTGTGCAAGACAGGACGCCGCTGCGCAGCCGATGCCGGTGAAAGCGATGGCGGCGATTGCGGCAAGGTTTGATCCCTGATCGGCACGCTTGGCATGGGCATTGAGCAGCGCAGATGACGCCGCGGCAGTTGCCGCTACCAGCACAAAGGCAGCCCAAAGGAGTGGGTCTCCCAGCGCCGCGGCAACGTTACCGAGCCCCAGCACGCCTCCGGCTGAAAGCGCGACCGTGGCCAGACGGGCAAAAAGTGCGCCCATGCCCGTTGCCGCGGCGGCGCTTGCCGGGCCGAGCCAAAATGACGCGACGCCGGCGGTGACCCCAGCTGCCAGGAAGGTATTGCCGGTCAGACAGCCAAGCGCGAGTGCACAGGTGAGTGCGGCGCTCGCGGCAGCCTCGGTGCGACCCCAGGCGATCCACCAACCGGACATGGCGGCGGCAAAGATCACCGCGACGGGCAACATCGACAGGATGCCCTGTGCCTGCATGGTGGCGTTTGCCATGAGCACCAAAAAGCCCACGGCCGAGATGGCCGAGCCAATCTGGGGGGCCAGGCCGGCCGCCGCTCCGATCGCGATAGCCGCAATGACCAGGCCGGGAAGCGCCGCGACCCCAGCCGTTTGCATCAGCAAAAAGCTAAAGGTGCCGCACGCCAGCGCCGAGATAGCGCGCATGGTGTAGTCGCGCGCATGGTTCCAGCGCGTGCCCGCCCAGCCGAGTGCGGGGTCGACCTCGATGGCGTCGTCCTCGTAGTACGACGGCTCGATATCCTCGAGCTCCTGCTCGTCATCCGAAAGCTCGCCAACCATTTGCTCCAAGCTGCGACGGCCCTCGCGTACGCTGCCCAGACCGGCAAGGAGCTGGTCGCAAAATGCCTCGATGCTGCTGGGGCGGTCCTGCGGCATGGGGGAGAGCGCGCTCATGAGCGTGGCCTCGGCTCCCGGGGGGAAGTGTGGTATCAGCTCGCTGGGATAGGTGGCGCCGCCGATGATGCGGCCGAGCGAGTCGGCGGGCGTGGCCGCCATAAAGGGAGCGCTGCCGCACAAGCCCTCATAGATAACGCAGGCAAGGGCAAAGACATCAGCGCGTTCGTCGACCGTGCCGGTCTCGATATCGAGCTGCTCGGGCGGCATGTAGCCGATGGTGCCGCCGCGCGAGCCGCCAAAGCCACCGGCGGACGACAGCCGCGCCATGCCAAAGTCGGTGAGCTTTACATTGCCCGAGTGGTCGATGAGCACGTTAGCGGGCTTAATGTCTAGGTGGAGCACGCCATTGCTATGGGCGAAGGTAAGCGCCTGGCCCAGCGCGTCGGCAATTGCCGCGGCCTCGTCAAAGGTGAGCGAATGGCCGTCAACTCGATGCAAAAACTCGGCCAGCGACATGCCGTCGACATACTCCATAACCAGGTAGGCATAGGCTGTATCGTGCGTAAAGTCGATAACCTGCACGATATTGGGATGTTGAAGCATAGCGGCAGTGTGCGCCTCGCGCAGGACATCCATGATGTCGCTGGCGGGCATGCCGGAACCGTTGATAAGGGGGATGCGCTTAATGGCGACGCGGCGGCGCAGGTGCGTGTCGCGGCAGATCTCGATGGAGCCAAAACCGCCGGTCGCAAGTGTCTCGAGCGGCTGGTACCGCTTGAGCAGCTCGCGAGAGCTGGTGCCCTCCAAAGGAACGTCCGGCGAGAACCGGGCGGTATGTTGCGAGAAAAGCGGCATGGCCAACCCTCGTGCGTTTAAAGTTCGTTTGCGAGCGGCGGGCGCGGGGCCAAGCCGTTCGCGGTGGCATAGATGCTGCTAGTGTAGCACGCTCGGGCAGATGGCGAGGAAACGGGGATGAGGTGGCCCGATCGGTTCGGGTCGTTTCGGCTCGTTCGGAAAGTGGGGGACCGGTTTTCAACCAAATAATGGGATGCGCTTTCCAAAGGGGGCAGCTTGCGGAAGCTGCATCCCAGAATAATGGCCTGGAACGGGACGGACTTTCCGAACCGGCGCTTAAAAGGAAACCGCATCCCATTTTGGAGCGGGGACTGCGGACAAAAGCTGGACCGTGATCTGGCTCGGATTGGAGTTCGCCTGAATCGTTGATGCTGGCTGGTGTGGGAACAGAGATAAACGAGCGGCTCGAGCGATATAATGACACGCTATGGAGGCCATATGCTTTTTTCCCGCCGTTCTGCTACATCTGCCTGCGCCATTGCGCTTGTCGTAATGGCGGTCACCCCTTATCACCGGTTTTCATCTTCAATCGGCCTGGCGTCAGGTGCAATGACCTGGCTCGTTATCCTGGGCGCATGCCTCGCGGCGTTTGTTCATGGTGCTGCGCTATGCAAGGGGGAATGAGAAGGCCGAGGCATCTCGGTGCCATCGGTGTTTTCCTTGGTGTTATTGCAACGGTTCCCGAGTGGGTTGACTTGGCCTTCTATGCTCGCGGAGATTCTATTCCATTCGTGTTTGCACCGATCTGGCTGTTGCATGGCGTTTCGTGCGTCTCGTGCTTTGCTGGGGCGTTGCTCCTCTCATATGTTATTTGGGACACGGCGGGCTCTCCTTTGACGCAGGGGGCGACGCCGACCGACGAAAGAGAGAATCGTCGCCTGCAGAACGCGATTTTTACAGAAACAATAGCCGTCCTGTCTTGCCTGCTGTTTTGCTGTCGAGTTTCATGGAGAATTGTCCCCGAGCCATGGGGGATACCCTCTGTTTCGGCCGCATCAATTGGCCTTGCGCTTTTAATTCCGTTGGTCTATCTCGCATTGGCTGTGGCCCCGCTGTTTCGCTGCTCCCGCGCCTTTGGTCGGGGGCAGAGCGACGTGTTTGCCCGCTCTGTGCTCGTGGCAGTCCCTATTGGCCTTGTTCCGGCTGTTGAGGCGGCATACTTCGCA
Organism: uncultured Collinsella sp.; assembly: GCA_938023705.1. Lineage (GTDB taxonomy): Bacteria > Actinomycetota > Coriobacteriia > Coriobacteriales > Coriobacteriaceae > Collinsella. The sequence goes on along the minus strand of CALJDJ010000091.1, from coordinate 4,293 downwards.
AGCGATGCCGCGATCATTGCATTGCTTGCGATGGGGTCTGCTATCGCCGCTGCTTTCGTATGCATGTTACTAAGGAGAAAACGGGACAACAATTCGGATATCGCCCACGCGTCTGACCCATTCGATGCGGAGGCGTTTTCCCCTGCCCTGTCGCCTAGAGAAGAGCAGTTTGTTCGACTGCTGCTCAAAGGGAAAACGCCGGCGGAAATTGCCAAGGAGACGGATACGAAGCCATCGACGGTGCGAACAACGCTTCACCGAGCATACGGGAAGGCGTCGGTTGCGGGCTCACGCGAGCTCGTGGCGTTGTTTGCGGGTGAGGGTGATACTGTAGGGCATGAGCTGCCGCAGCGGCATGCTGACGATATGCTGGCATCAGCTCGAACGCGCCGGCTGTTTCGATACCTGCTCACATTATTTTTTATCCTCCTTGCGGCTGGCCCGTTGGTAATGGCGGATAGCGATTGGGAATCCGGTGTTTCGTGGGCTGTCGCTTTTTCTCTCTCAAGCTATGCATTGGGTCTCGGACTGCTTCTGTCGCTACGCTACGCGGGTGGAAAACCGAATCGTGAAGCTGCGCTGGATAGAGCAGGTGAGGCGATTGAGCTCGGAGGTCCGTGCATGTGGGCGATACTGTCTGCTGCGGAATGGTCTTTTATCTATATCTCGGCATGGAGGTGCATACGCGTTCCGTTGATGGCTGTGCCGGTCCTGTTTTGCGGCGTGGCGTCTACAGCTTCGCTCGCTGTTGGGCTGCGTCCGTTTAAGGTGCATGCCCGTGCTCGGGCTATCGTGCCATTGGTGTCAATAGGTGTCGCTGCTTCAATCTATGCGGCCAGTAGGGGGCGAATTCATGGGTTCGTGGTGCTGGCGGGGATGCTGCTCACATATGTAGTGCTGCGAAGCTGTCCGCAGCGCAAAATGCTTGGGGTATGGATGCTTTGCTTTGGGGCGACGGCTCCTGTCTGGGTCGTCTTGCTCAACATGGCGCAGGATCTGATGGTTTTCGAGCCGCTGTTCCTTGCGTCGCTGTTGGGGTATAGTTCGGCTGTCAATGTCGTCGTGGCAACGGTGGTCGTCTGCTGGTCTGTGCCCATGTTCGTCACGCACATCGCGCTCGCCCACTCGGTTGAGAACGAGAGGGCCGTCTTGGAGTACCGTGCGAATGGGTTCACCGAAACGGCTCGCGTGCGCCAGCTGGCTTTGCTTACATCGCGCTCCCTTTCTGATGTTCAGTCGCAAATTTTGCTGATGACGGCAGAGGGCGCAACGACAAAGACCATTGCGGAGGACGTAGGTTATGCTGCATCTACGGTGCAAGCGTTGCGATCCGCATCTTATCGCCAGTTGAAGATCAAGAACAAAGCGGAGCTTATTTCATTGTTATCGCAGGTGGATAACGTGTAAACGCCTGGATTATCAACTCAATAGCGAGTGTTTACAGACATCTTTCTCCATTCATGCAAAGGTTGCCGTGCGTCGACGCATTGTTAACCGCTTTTGATTGGAGAAGGTCATGATTAAGTTAAAGAACGCCATTGGCCGCATCGGAGTGAGCCTTGCGATTATTGCGGGGCTTTCCCTGGGGGCTCCTATCGTATCGTTTGCTCAGGAGGAGTTTGACACTTCTCAGGTTTCAAGCGTTACGCAGAATGCCGACAGCGGAATAGCGACTTGTGTTAACAACGCGGATACGGGATTTAGTTTCCAATGTTCCGGGACAAGCGCGACGGGCTATCGCCGGAAAGACAATTCTTCCTCGCTCTATATCAACATCTTGGGGTATTCGGGCAAGCCACTTCGTTTGTATGTGGATGGAGCTTACAACACAAACGGTAGCGGTGGCGCAAATTGCACCGAGGGCGTATATCGTTCCAACCATTATGGAAAGTGGGAGATGTACAACCAGGTTCGCGAGAGCGGGCGTTCAGCGGCTCGTCTGACGGCTTGGGCTGAGTCTGGCTATGGCACCGTTAATGGAGTCTGGAGTCCTGATTGCGTTGGGCGCTTCTCGAAGTTGCCGGCGTAGTTTGAATGGATACCCGCCCGGGCCAGCGGGCCTGGGCGGGAAGGAGGATTCATGATTAACAATAAGGGAGTCCTGCGGCACGAGCTGCACAAGACGTTCCGCTGCCCGCTGTTTGCTGCCTCCCTCGTCATGGGCGTTTTGATCGCGTTGGCGGCTGCTGTTGAGTCGTGGTGTTACCTGAATCAAGAGCGGAATAATCTACTCTCTTTCGGTTATGGGCTTGGCCTGCAAGCGCAGCACTATCTTGGACAAACGCGCGAGAGTAGTTTCGGCAACTGGATAGTCGTGAGCGCAAATGCGCCACTATCGGCGACTATTTTTTTCTACATCTTGCCGCTGCTCGCTCTCTTGGCGGGATCCTGGTCATGTCTGGCTGAGCGGTTGAACGGTTACGACGCCCAACTATGTACGCGCGTGTCGAGGAGGCTTTATATCAACGTGAAGCTCATCTCGTCATTCCTCTCGGCATTTGTTGTAACTGCCGTACCGCTCGCCGTTAATTTTCTCATCGTATCGATGTTGTTTCCCGCGTATATGCCCCGGGTCGATGAAACGACATACGTTGGCCTTTACTTGCACAGCTATTTTTCTCTTCTTTTTTATACTCAGCCCTTGCTCTACGTATTGGTTTATACGCTGTTCGATGCAGTGACGCTGGGGGTTTTATCCATGGCCGTGACCGGTCTGTCGGTTGTGTTTCGCAGCAGAGTCAAGGCTGTGATCGTTCCGTATCTACTCATGGTTGCGTGGCACTTTGTTAATGACTGGATTTTTAGCGTCTTGCAGTGTATTGGATTCAACTGCAACATTCTCAACAGCATTAGATCGGAATCGCTCAATAACTGGCCCGACATTCGAGCGGGGATTGTAGAGATCGTAGCCCTGCTTATTGTTTCGCTGTTTTTTGCGAAGGTGTTGGAGAGGCGCGAGGTGATTTGATGTTGTTTCGATTGCTCGCGGCGGATTTGAGAACCGTATTGAAGAGGAATGCTGTTGCTTTTATTGCAATGGCGGTCATGTCGATTGCGAACTTGGTCTATGCGTATGGACTGTCCGTGATATATGGTACTAAAACGGAAATATTGGGGTTTGCAGATAATTTCGCGCTGGTTTTTGCCGGGTCGACTCCGTTTGAGTTTAGGCCGGGGGCCATGTTCGTTCCTCCACTTGGCTGGCTGTTTCTCACCCTGCTCATTCTCTATACAACCCTCGATTATTCAGTCGAATCATTGCGGGGGTTCGGCTTGCAGACGCTTGTCCGGTGCCGTACGAGGTGGCTGTGGTGGGTGTCGCGGTTTGTTTTGGTTACGGTGGTAACGACAATCTCACTGCTCGTGGTGGTCTGCTCTGTTGTGCTTTGGAGTTTGGCAACGGGCGCCTCTTTTAGCACGGTTATACATAGCGAGTCGCTTCAACTTGTAAGCTTAGGCAAGGATTTTCTTACATCGAGCGAAGCGGATGGACTGCCGTTTTTCGCGGGTCTATTTCTTGCTTTTGAATCGCTTGCCTTTATGCAGCTTGCAGTTGGATTTGCATTTGGGCCATCGGTCGCGTTTGTGACGCTCGTGAGTTATTTGATTTGCTCGGCATATACAAGTCATTGCGCGTTGTTGGGAAACGCATTGATGCTTCTGCGCTGGGACGGAATGGTGAAAGGGGGCGTCTCGGTGGCTTCGAGTGCGCTGGTCTCACTTGCGATCATGGCGGCTTGTTTATTGATGGGCGGATTTTGGTTTTGGCGAGCCGATTTTATAGAAAGGAAGGGCACGGTATGGCTGTAAACGTTAAAAACGTATCGAAGCGAATCGGTAAAATTGACGTTTTGCGCAATGTGTCTATCGAGATAAATCCGGGCACCGTTGTCGGGCTTCAGGGCATTAACGGCTCGGGCAAAACCATGCTCATGCGAGCGGTTTGTGGACTAATTAAGCCAACTAAAGGCGAGATTATTATCGATGGACAAAGGCTTGGAATGGATATTTCGTTTCCGCCAAGTCTGGGAATGCTGATCGAAGCGCCTTCTTTTATGGGCTACCTATCCGGCTATGACAACTTGGAGCTCATCGCCAAGATCAAAGGTGTTGCTGCCGATGAGGATATCCGTTCTGCTCTGCGACTTGTGGGGCTTGATGCTGACGAGAAGAAGAAGTTCCGGACTTACTCGCTCGGCATGAAACAACGTCTGGGGATAGCTGCGGCAATTATGGAAAAGCCGAAGCTGCTTGTTCTCGATGAGCCAACGAATGCCCTCGATGAAGCGGGCG
>CALJDJ010000090.1 GCA_938023705.1 uncultured Collinsella sp. | reverse complement strand
ATTGAGTTTCCTGCCGGCACGCACGATGGCGACGAGGTCCGCATTGGCGGCATGGGTCATGCTGGCACCAACGGTGCCGCGGGCGGCGACCTGGTCGGCCGCGCCCATGTTGAGGCCGAGCGCTTGGAAGGCAAAGCTCGTACTGGCTTTTACTTGATGGGCATTGTGGCGCCGTTTTTGGTGCTGTCGGCCATCTCGGGCGTGTTCTCGGCCTTTGCCGTGATGTGCTTTATTCCGTTTACCATGGGCCTGTTCATGGTGCTTTCGGACGGTGTGCTTCATCGCAGCCTGCTGTGGTGGAAGCGCGGTGCGATGCAGTTTGCCAACGGTTTTGCCAACGGCTTCATGTTCGCGCTCGTGTCGGTTTGGTTCGCGAGCTGCTCGCAACGGGCCATGCTTTCGCCGTATCAAATGCAATAACATCAAACCCTTTGTTTGCGGTCGGCCCAGCTTGGGTATAGGACGCACTGTGACAATAATGAAAGTCGGAAGGATTCGGTCGTGTCGGAAAATAGGGATTACTACGAGGTGCTTGGCGTCGACAGGGATGCCGACGCGCGGACGATTAAGCGTGCGTTTTTAAAGAAGGCCCGTACCGTACATCCGGATGTTTCGGACGATCCCGAGGCCGAGGCCAAGTTCAAGGAGCTCAACGAGGCCTATTCCGTTCTTTCCGATGAGCAGAAGCGTGCTAACTACGACCGTTACGGCACCGCGGACGGCCCCGGTGGCTCTGGTTATGTCGACATCAACGATATCTTTGGTGGCATGGGCATGGACGACCTGTTCTCGTCGTTTTTTGGCGGCGGTGCCGGCGGTGGCGCCCGCAGCCGTCGTGAGCGTCGTCGCGGACGTGACATGGCCATCTCGCTTTCGGTGACGCTCGAGGAGGCGGCGCTCGGCTGCAAAAAGACGATCAGCTATGATCGCCTTGCTCCTTGCGAGGACTGCAACGGTACCGGTAGGGCCGAGGGTGCACAGGAAAAGCAGTGCGGCCGCTGCCACGGTACGGGCTACGTCACGACGGTTCAGCGATCGTTTTTGGGCCAGGTTCAGTCTTCCTCGCCTTGCCCCGACTGCCATGGCGAGGGCACGGTTATCGACCATCCCTGCGAGACCTGCGACGGTCAGGGCCGCACGCCTTCGCACGAAAAGATCGACATCGATATTCCCGCCGGCGTTTCGACCGGTCGCCAGCTGCGTGTGAGCGGCTTTGGTGAGGCCGGTCTTCGCGGCGAGCCTTCGGGCGACCTGATTGTCAACGTGCGCGTTGCCGACCATGAGCGCTTTAAGCGCAACGGTGACGACCTGTACCTGGTGAGCGATATCTCGATTGCGCAGGCTGCGCTCGGCTGCGAGATCGAGGTCGAGGGCATTATGCCCGACGAGGTCGTTAAGGTGACGGTTCCCGCCGGCGCCCAGTACGGCGACACCGTGAGCGTCAATAATTACGGCATGCCGCGCATTGGCGGTGGCGGTTCGCGTGGCCGCCTGATCGTGCAACTGCGCGTGGTCGTTCCCACCAATCTTTCCAATAAGCAACGCGAGCTGCTCCGTGCTTTTGCCGATGAGATGGGCGATGACGTCGCTTCCGGTAAGAAGTCGGTGACCGACCGTATCAAGAGTGCCCTCGACGATATCCTCGATTAAGGAGCCCGCGTGCTCGCACCCCATATTTCCGTCGTCAACCTCGGCTGCCGTGTCAACCGGGTTGAGTCTGACCGTATCACTGCCGATCTTATGCGCTTGGGCTTTGCTATGGTAGAGCCCCAGAATGCCGATCTGATCGTCATTAACACCTGTGCCGTTACGGGCGAGGCCGAGGCCAAGACCCGTAAGGCCGTCCGTCATGCGCTGGCCCATCCAAACGAGCCTTATGTGCTCGTGACCGGTTGCGTGGTCAATTTGCATCCCGAGGAGCTGTTGGAGCTTTCGGATCGCGTGATCGCCGAGCCGTCCAAGATCGATGTCGCCGAACGTGTCTGCGAGGTGCTGGGCGTTGAGTCCGATAGCGTTCCCGCCTGCAGCGATGGCGAGGTGGTCGATGCGCTCGGTCGCTCTCGCCTGGGCGTGAAGATCCAGGACGGCTGCAACCATCGCTGCACCTATTGCATTGTGTGGAAGGCGCGCGGCCCCGAGCGCTCCGTGCCCGTCGAGTCCGTGCTTGAGCAAGTTCGCGAGGCCCGGGAGGCCGGCGTGCCCGAGGTGGTGCTGACCGGTGTGAACCTGGGTGCCTACGATGGCAAGAGCGCGACCGACGAGCATGTCGAAATCGATGAGCTGCTCGAGGCCATCATGGAGCGCACGACTATTGCGCATGTGCGCATTTCCTCGGTCGAGCCCATGGATATCTCTGAGCGCCTGCTTAAGGTTATGGCGCGCTATCCGCAGCGTATCGCCCCGTTTTTGCACCTGCCCGTGCAGTCCGGCTGTACGGCGACCCTTCATCGCATGGGTCGTCCCTATAGTGCGGAGGCCTTTGAGGACACGGTGCGTATGATTCGCGCCAACTTGCCCCAGGCGTCTCTTTCGTGCGATGTCATCGTCGGTTTTCCTGGTGAGACGGACGAGGAGTTCGAGGAGTCGCTGGCGCTGTGCCGCCGTGTGGGTTTCTCGCGTATGCACGTGTTCCGCTATAGCAAGCGTCCCGGTACCCTTGCTGCCGACATGCCCGACCAGGTGCCGCCCGAGGTTATGGCCGAGCGCAGCCGCCGTATGCGAGACACGGCGCAGGAGCTCGCTATTGCCGATGCCCGTCGTCGCGTGGGCACTGTCGAGCGTGCCGTGCTCGAGTATGGTGACAGCCTGACGCTCGGTTCGTTCCATCATGCCCGTCTTGACGATACCTGTGGACTTACAGCCCCGTGCCTGCTCGATGTTGCTATCATCGGAGTCGATGATTCCGGCTTGGTCCATGCGCGCAGGGAGGTCCATGGAAGCCTCGAAGATTAGACTTACCGTTCCCGAGGGAGTTGATCCCTCGCGTGTTTTGGGCGCCGGCGACGGCGTCCTTCGTGCGCTCGAGAGCTTGGTTCGCGCTCACGTGGTCGCCCGTGGCGATAGCATCTCCGTGAGCGGCGACCCGGACGAGGTCGAGCTCGTGGCTCGCTTTTTCGAACATGCTTTTTGCGAGGCGGCGGCCGGTCGTACCCTGTCTGCTGACGACGTCTCGCGTTGCCTGGCCGTCTTGCGCGACGGCGAGCATGAGGCCACATCGCTTCGCGATGACGTGCTGCTTTCATACCGCGGTCGTGTCATTCGTCCCAAGACGCTTGGGCAAAAGCGCTATGTGGATGCCATTCGCTCGCATACCATCACCTTTGGCTTGGGTCCTGCCGGTACCGGTAAGACCTATCTGGCCATGGCGCTCGCCGTTTCCGCGCTCAAGCGCCATGAGGTGGGCCGTTTGATCTTGACGCGTCCGGTTGTCGAAGCAGGGGAGAACCTGGGCTTTTTGCCTGGCACCCTCGAGGAAAAGATCGATCCGTACATGCGTCCGCTCTACGATGCCCTTTTTGACATGATGGATCGCGAGCGCACCGATGAGCTTATGGAGCGCGGCGTGATCGAGATTGCCCCGCTTGCCTATATGCGCGGTCGTACGCTGAGCGATGCTTTCGTGGTGCTCGACGAGGCGCAAAATACCACGCCCGAGCAGATGAAGATGTTCCTGACACGCCTTGGATTCAACTCCAAGTTCGTGATTACCGGCGACCTTAGCCAGCGCGACCTGGTGGGTCGTCGTGGTGGCTTGGCGGATGTCGAGCAGATTTTGGGCCGTGTCGACGATGTGGCGTTTGCACACCTGGAGCGCGCCGACGTGGTGCGCCATGCCCTAGTGGGTCGTATCGTTGAGGCATATGATGCTTATGATGACGTGCGCGAGCAGCGCTCGCGCGACCGAAAGGAGTCCCGTTGAGTGTATTGATCAGCAACGATGCCGAGCTCGATACGCTGCTCGACGCGCAGGAGGTGGAGCACATCTGCGAGGTTGTGCTTGCCGCCGAGGGCGTTGAACGTGAAGTCGAGATTTCCCTTTCGTATGTCGACGAGGACGAGATGCACGAGCTCAACCACGAGTGGCGTGGCATCGACCGCACCACCGATGTGCTCTCGTTTGAATGCGACTCGGCCTTTGACGAGGATATTCCCGCCGACGAGACGCTCGAGCTCGGCGATATCATCTTGGCCCCGCAGGTCATTGCCCGTCAGGCCCCCGGCTTTGGCAATAGCCCTGCCGACGAGTGCCGCCTGATGCTCGTACACGGCATGCTACACCTGCTGGGGTATGACCATATCGAGGACGACGAGGCCGAGGTCATGGAGGCCCGCGAGGACGCTATCCTGCGCGATCTGGCGCTCGAGCGCGGCGAGGACCCCAAGCTCGTTCACGTCGGCCCCATCACCAATCATGCCCACGACTAGGAGCCGCTTATGATTCCCGGATCGAACAAGGACCATCCGTCCTTTTTAAAGTCGTTCTCCTACGCCATGGAGGGCTTCGTCACCGCCGTCAAGACCGAGCGCAACATTAAGGTTATGCTCGTAGCGGGCGTGTGCACCATCATTGCCGGCTGCATCGTGGGGCTCGACATTGCCGAGTGGGCCACGATTATCATCTGCTGCGGCCTGGTGATTCACGGCGAGCTGTGCAATACCGCCATGGAGGCCATTGTCGATCTGGCGACCCAGGAGCTCCATCCGCTGGCAAAACGCGCCAAGGACATCGCCGCCGCCTCGGTATACGTACTTTCAATCACCGCCGCGATTGTGGGCTTGCTGGTATTTGCCCACGCGCTCGGCTTTATTTAGAAAGGGATTCCCATGTCCGACAATATGCAGCCTATCGATGAAATTTTGGACGACGAGTCCCCGGATGCTAAGGCGACCGAGGCCTATGAGGAAGTCGAGGAGTTCGACCCGTTTGAGGGCATGGGCGACGAGGAACTCGACGCCCTGTGCGACGAGGACGACGGCCTCGCGGGCTTTGGCGACGTTGAGCCCGGTTTCCGCAGCGGCTTCGTGGCCTTGGTCGGCCGCCCCAACGCCGGTAAGTCAACGCTGCTCAACGCCTGCTATGGCAAAAAGGTCGCCATCACCTCGCCGGTGGCCCAGACGACCCGCCGTCGCATGCGCGCCGTCGTCAACCGCCCCGGCTACCAGCTGGTCTTTGTCGATACCCCGGGTATCCACAAGCCCAAGGACGGTCTAGGGTCCGAGCTCAACAAGAGCGCGCTGTTCGAGCTGAACGATGTCGATGTTGTCGCGTTTTTGATTGATGCCACTAAACCGATCGGCAGGGGAGACGCCTGGGTTGCCGAGCGTGTCAAGAATGCCCGTTCCAAGAAGGTCCTGGTGCTCACCAAGGCCGATGAAGCCGACCCCGCACAGGTCATGGAGCAGCTTAAGGCCGCCCACGAGCTTATGGAATATGACGACGAGATCGTGACGTCGTCGGTCAAGAACTTCAACGTCGATGCCTTCATCGAGACCGTTGCGCACTTTTTGCCCGAGGGTCCGCGTTGGTTCCCCGAGGACATGGGTACCGACGCTTCCGATGAGACGCTCGTTGCCGAGTTTGTGCGCGAGAAGGTCTTGCGCCGCACCCGTGATGAGATCCCGCACTCCGTGGGCGTGATTTGCGATGCGCTCGAGCAGACCAAGAAGGTGCTGCGCGTGCACGCCACCATTTACGTCGAGCGCGAGGGCCAAAAGGGCATCATCATCGGCAAGGGCGGCGAGATGATCAAACATATCGGCATCGACGCCCGTCGCGACCTTGAGCGCATCTTTGGCACCCAGGTCTTTTTGGAGCTGGACGTGAAGGTCAAGGCCGGCTGGCGTGACGACGAGGCCCAGATTCGCCGCTTTGGCTATAACGCCGAGGATTAGGGACACGCGGCTCGAATGGCAGGTTCTCGTACATATCGCACGAAAGTGCTCGTGCTCGATAAGACGAAGCTCAAAGAGACGGACCTGATCCTGACGATGCTTGACGAGCGGGGTCGGCAGGTGCGTGCCGTGGCAAAGGGTGCGCGTAAGCCCGGCGGGCGGTTGGCGGCGCGCTGCGAGCTGTTCTGTACCGTCGACATGTTGCTCGCACATGGACGCTCGCTCGACGTGGTTTCTCAGGCCGAGCTTATGGAGGCGCCGCTCGGCGCCGCGCCCGATTACGAGACGACCTGCGCCGCAAGCGCGATCGCCGAGGTCGCGCGCGTGTGCTCGTTCGAGGACGCCGAGGACCCGTTTACCTTTGCCATCACGCAGCGAGCGCTTGCCCTGGTGGGCAGCGGGCTCGACGCGGCGCATTTGGATCTACTTGTGGCGGCATATGTCTTTAAGCTGCTGTCGCACGTTGGCTATCGACCCGATTTTTCGGCCTGCGTGCTGTGCGGAGACCCCATGCTGTCGTATTTTTCGCCCCAGGCCGGCGGTCTCATGTGCGGGTCGTGCGCGTCGAGCGTGCCCGGTGCCGAGCTGGTGTCGACCGGTGAGGTCGCCTGGCTGCGCGCCCTTATGGGCATGACCTTCGACGAGCTTATGGTTCAAAAGATCGACCCGCATACTGCGGCGTTTTTGCTCGGGCTTTCGCATGTGTGGGCTGCGACGCACACCGATCAGCGCCTCCGTGCGATGGAATTCATGTTGGGTCGGTGATGATGCGCAGGCACGGGCTGCTTGTGGTAACATACCGACCTGTTGGTACCTCGACCTTGGTTGCTCGCTCCACCGGCGGCTTCCCAGTCCGAGGCGAATCGAGTCGCCCGTGGGCGACGCAAAACGAAAGGTGAAACAATGACTGTTTCCAAAGAGCGCAAGGCGGAGCTGACTGCCCAGTTCGGTAACACCCCGGTCGACACCGGCAACCCCAAGGTTCAGGTCGCCATCCTGACCGAGCGCATCAAGGAGCTGACCGAGCACATGAAGTCCCACCAGAAGGACTTCCACACCCGTCGTGGTCTGCTCATGCTCGTCGGCCGTCGTCGTCGTCTTCTCTCCTACATCAAGAAGAACGACATCGTCGAGTATCGTGAGCTCATCAAGGCTCTGGGCATCCGCGACAACATCCAGTAAGGATTTGTACATGCAAGGAGCGTCCTGCGCAGCGGGGCGCTCTTTTTGTGTAAGGGCGTGAACAATCACGCTCTGAAGCGTGGCGGGGGCAGGGGGCCCGCGTCACATGAGGAGCCTGCAGGCAAGGGGCCTGCGGGGTAAAGGAGAACAATGACACTCGTATCCAAGACCTTTGAGCTGTACGGCAAGACCTACACCTTTGAGTCCGGCGAGCTTGCCAAGCAGGCCACCGGCGCTTGTCTGGTCAAGCAGGGCGACACCACGATGCTCGACACCGTGGTCGTCTCCAAGGAGCGCAAGAATTACGACTTCTTCCCGCTGACCGTCGACTTCAACGAGAAGATGTACGCCGCCGGCCGTATCCCGGGTGGCTACCTTAAGCGCGAGGGCCGTCCCAGCGAGAAGGCCACGCTCACGGCTCGTATGATCGACCGTCCGATCCGCCCGAGCTTCCCGGACGGCTTCCGCAACGAGGTGCACATCGTCGCCACCTCGCTCGTCGCCGACCAGGTTAACCCCTTTGACGTCATCAACGTCATGGGTGCTTCGCTGGCCATGACGCTCGGCGGCGTGCCCTTCGAGGGCCCGCTTGCCTGCGTGCGCATCGGCCGCAACGTGGAGACCGGCGAGTTTATCGTCAATCCCACCTATGAGGAGCGCGAGAACTCCGACCTGGACCTGGAGCTGGGCGGCTCTGCCGACTTTATCTCGATGGTCGAAGCCGGCGCCGAGGAGATCTCCGAGGACGACATGCTCGCCGCTATGAAGTTTGGCCAGGAGGCCCTCGCTGCCTTCTGCCAGGCCCAAGACGAGTTCGTCGCCGAGTGGGAGCAGGTCAACGGCGCTATCGTCAAGAAGGAGTACCCGCTCGACCAGCCCGTCGAGGAGGTCCAGGAGCGCATCTTCGCCCACTACGACGAGATGGCCGCTGCCCTGCGCGACGCCGACAAGCTTTCCCGCATCGGTAAGGTCGAGGCTCTGAAGGAGTCCATCCGCGCCGAGTTCACCGACGAGGAGCAGACCGCCTGGGAGCGCGAGATCCCCGTGGCGCTCAAGAAGCTCGAGAAGAAGGCCATGCGCACCATGGTCGTCGAGACCGGCGAGCGCGTTGACGGTCGTGCCGCCGACGAGATTCGTCCCATCATGGTGAAGGACAACTACCTGCCGCTCGTTCACGGCTCCGGCCTGTTCCAGCGTGGTCAGACTCAGGTGCTCTCCGTCCTGTCGCTCGGCATGCTTAACGAGGGCCAGCGTCTGGATACCATCGAGCCCACCGAGGGCAAGCGCTATATGCACCACTACAACTTCCCGCCGTTCTGCACCGGCGAGACCGGCCGCATGGGCAGCCCCAAGCGCCGCGAGATTGGTCATGGCAATCTGGCCGAGCGCGCTCTGCTTCCGGTGCTTCCCGACGAGAACGAGTTCCCCTACGCCATCCGCGTCGTCTCCGAGGTCATGGAGTCCAACGGCTCCTCTTCGATGGCTTCGACCTGCGGCTCCACGCTCGCCCTTATGGACGGCGGCGTGCCCATTAAGCGCCCGGTCTCCGGTATCGCTATGGGCCTGATCCAGGAGGAGGGCAAGACCGTGGTCCTGTCCGACATCCAGGGTCTCGAGGACTTCCTGGGCGACATGGACTTTAAGGTCACCGGCACCACCGAGGGCATCACCGCCCTGCAGATGGACAACAAGGCCACCGGTCTTACCTTCGACATCCTGGCCCGCGCCCTGCAGCAGGCCAAGGAGGGTCGCGCCTTCATCCTGCAGAAGATGCTCGATGTGATTCCCGAGCCGCGTCATACCACGCGCAGCACCGCTCCGCGCATCGTCTCCATTCAGGTTCCGACCGATAAGATCCGTGACGTCATCGGTTCTGGCGGCAAGGTCATCCGCGGCATCCAGGACGAGACCGGCGCTTCGGTCGACATCCAGGAGGACGGCACCGTCTTTGTCGGCGGCACCGGCGAGTCCGTCGACCAGGCCGTCGAGCGCATCAAGCTCATCATCAAGGTTCCAGAGCCGGGCGAGGAGTACACCGGTCGCGTTGTCTCCATCCAGCCCTTCGGCGCTTTCGTGAACCTGCTGCCCGGTAAGGACGGCCTGCTGCACATCTCCCGCGTCGCCAAGGGTCGTGTGGAGAAGGTCGAGGACGTTCTCAACGTGGGCGACGAGGTCAAGGTCGTCGTCATCGAGGTCGACGATCGCGGCAAGATCTCGCTCGATCGTCTGGATAAGCCCGAGGCCCCGGCTCGCGCCGAGGGTGCCTCCGAGGGCGACGGCGAGCACTTCCAGCGTCGTGAGCGTCCGCGCCGCGAGCGCTCCGAGCGCAGCGACCGCCCGCGCCGTCCCGGCGACAACGGAGGCCGCAAGCCCCGCCGCCACCACGACGCCGAGTAACAGCCGTACATAAGCAGCTCATGCAAGGGCGACTCCTAAGGGGTCGCCCTTTTGCTTGCGACCGGGAGGGCCGCATATGAAGTTTCCTGCTCTACAGTCCTGCGCAAGACGGAAAGCACATTAAGTGCTTTCCTTTGCGTGCGGAACTCGCGATAAACTTCATATGCGCCCCTCCCGGTCGCAAGCAAAAGGGCTGGTTAGTGTCGCTCGCTATTGAGTTAGACAGTCTATTCAGCAGTCAGATTTCAGATCTGTAGATAGACGTAGCAGTATTTTCCCAGATAAAACCAACCAAAATGAACTTGTCCCTTATTGGCAGGTTTTCCGTGGGACGGGCACTGATGAAGTTTATCGCGAGTTCCGCACGAACAGGAGGCCACTTAATGTGGCCTCCGTCGTGAGCAGGACTGTAGAGCAGGAAACTTCATCAGTGCCCGTCCCACGGAAGGCCGGCGGGATAGACCGGTTAGATGGGTCTTTGATGCATGGGTGGTCTGTTGGTGGGCAAATGGTTATCATACTGTGGTTATTGCATCGACTCTGCGATGCATGTTTGTACGTTCCCGGCGGTCGGTTTGCCAGAAGCGCCCCGTCGGTTGTTCCAGACCCGTTTCGAAGAAAGGAAACAACACTCACCTATGGCAGCTAAAAAATCATCTCCCTTGAAGATTATCCCGCTCGGCGGCCTTGACGGCATCGGCAAGAACATGACGGTCTTCGAGTGCGGCGACGACATGGTGCTCGTCGACGCCGGTCTTATGTTCCCCGACGACTCCCAGCCCGGTATCGACCTGGTGCTTCCCGACTACACCTATGTTCTAGAGAACGAGGAGAAGCTCCGCGGTATCGTCGTCACCCACGGCCACGAGGACCACACCGGTTCGCTTCCGTACCTGCTGCAGGACCTCAACAACAAGGTGCCCATCTTCTCGAGCAAGCTGACGCTCGGCTTCATCGAGGGCAAGCTCTCCGAGTTCCGCATCCGCGCGCCCAAGTTCCGCGAGGTCAAGGGCGGCAGCCATGTTAACCTCGGCGGCATCTCGCTCGACTTCTTCTCGATGACGCACTCCATCCCCGGCGCTCTGGGCGTGTTCATCCGCACCAATCAGGGCACCGTTATGCACACCGGCGACTTTAAGCTCGACCAGACGCCCATCGACGGCGTCACGCCCGACTATGCCGCTATCAGCCGCTTTGCCAAGCAGGGCATCGACCTGCTGCTTTCCGACTCCACCAACGCCACGGTTCCCGGCTTTACCAAGTCTGAGGCCGAGGTTGGTCCCAACCTGCTGCACGCCATCAAGAACGCCCCGGGTCGCGTGTTCGTCGCGTCGTTCTCGAGCCACATCCATCGTCTGCAGCAGATCTGCGATGCCGCCCGCAAGTGCGGCCGTAAGGTCGTTGTGACCGGTCGCTCCATGCTCACGAACACCCGCGTGGCGCGTGAGCTGGGCTACCTCAACATCGATGACGCCGATATCATCGATGCCTTCGATATTGATAACCTGCCTGACGACAAGATCGTCGTCATGTGCACTGGTTCGCAGGGCGAGCCGCTGTCGGCCCTGTCCCGCATGGCCAATGGCGAGCACAAGACGCTCTCCATCCACGAGGGCGATACCGTTATCCTCTCGGCAACTCCCGTTCCCGGCAACGAGAAGGCCGTCCAGCAGGTCGTCAACAGCCTGGCCAAGCTCGGCTGCGACGTGTGGGATAAGAACCGCGCTCTCGTCCACGTCTCGGGTCACGGTAGCCAGGAGGAGCTCAAGCTTCTGATGGCCATGGCCAAGCCTACGTACTTTATGCCGGTCCACGGCGAGGCCGTGCATCTGCGCGCCCATGCCCAGCTGGCCCGCAAGATGGGTCTCAAGGACGATCATATCTTTATCCTCGATAACGGCGACACGCTCGAGATGCGCGGTGGTATCGTCAAGCGCGGTACGCCCGTCGAGTCCGGTGTCGTTTACGTCGACGGCCTGCGTATCGGCGATACCGACCCCATCGTCCTGCGCGATCGACAGAAGCTCGCCAACGACGGTATGGTCACGGCCGTTGCCATCGTCTCCCTCAAACACAAGAAGATCGAGGCCATCGAGTTCTCGGGCCGCGGCGTCTCGTTTGCCATTGACGACCAGTTCTCCGAGGATGCCTCCGCGTCCATTATGAAGACGATCGAGAAGGGTAAGTTTAGCTTTACCAGCAGCGGTTCCGATGCCATTCGCAAGGCCGTGCGCGATTCGCTCTCTAACTTTATCTGGAGCCGTACGCGCACCCGTCCGATGATCATCCCGGTCGTCATGGAGGTTTAGTTTGGCGCGCGGATCTGCACAAAACGCCAAAGGCAATAAGGCCAATAACCAACCGGCATCTGCTAAGGGTGCCGGTTCCCATCTGCGTGCCAATAAGGGCCACGAGTCCGAGTTCGATGAGTTTGAGCCCTTGGTCGAGCCTTCGGCCAATCGCGATATCGCCGGTGTGGTCATCGCCGTTTTGGCGATCGCGTCCTTCATTGCCGTGATCTCTCCGGCAACAGCGCCCGTGACGGCTGCGGTTGCCGGTTTCTACCACCTGGGCTTTGGCCTGGGCGCCTACGTGCTGCCGATCGTCATCTTGCTGTTTGCCGCCACGCTCTTTTTGGGTGAGGACTCGCCGCTCAACGTGCGCTCTGTCGCGGGCGGCGCCGTGGTCTTTATCGCCGTCGTCTCCATTCTTTCGCTGATGGTGCCGGGCACGAGCGATTCGTGCGACCTTATGTTTACGCCGCAGAACCTTTCCGTGTCGGGCGGCTACATTGGCGCCTTTATCGCAAGTGCCTTGCAAAACGCCCTGGGTAAACCTATCGCCATGGTTGTCTTGCTGGGGCTTGTCGTCGTTGGTTTGGTCATTATCGGCTTTTCGGTGGGTGGCGTTTTGCGCTCCGCACGCGATCGTGCGGCAGATTTTGCCGAACGCCGTCGTGCCGATGTCAACGCCAGCCCGTGGGGCGATGAAGAGGCCCTGTCTGTTCCCGGCGTCGCTCGTCCGCACCTGAGCATTCTGCGCCAGAAGGGGACTGACGCCGCGGTGACCACGGTCATGGGTGGCGATGTCGACCCGGTTTTGGATGACAACGAGGACGATGACCCGTTTGTCGACGTATCCGAGTCGGTTGAAGCCGAGCGGGCCAAGACCACGCTGCTGCCGCGTCGCCATGTCAAGAAGGGCAAGGCTGCGCCTAAGCTCAATACGAGTGAGCCCGACCCGTCTTGGTCCGATAGCGAGATTGAGCTCACCGAGGGCGATGACGAGGACGACGAGGGTCCGATTGAGACCGCAAAGACAACTTTGCTGCCGCGTCGCCATGCAAAGCGCGGCCAGGTAACCAGCCAGCTTTCGATGGAAGACGACTCCGATAAGATCGACGAGTCCGAGCCGCCGTTTGTCGTGAATCCCGTCTCGGCCGCACCTCAGATTCCCGACTTCCTGAAGCATCCCAAGGTTGCCGGTGCGCCTGCCACGAGTGCTATCGAATCGGCTGCGGCTCGTGATGGGGGAGTGGACGACGGCGCCGCAGATAACGAGGGCGAAGAAGAGGACGGACTCAAGCTTCCGCCGCTCGAAATCCTGCATGCCAACCCGCAGTCGGCTTCCGCCGCGTCTTCGGACAAGGAGCTGGAGCAGACCGCTGAGTCACTGCAATCCACCTTGCTTGAGTTTGGCCGCAGTGCCCGCGTGGTCGGCTGGATCGCCGGCCCCACGGTGACGACCTTTAAACTGCAGCCCGGTGAGGGCGAGCGTGTGAGCAAAATTTCGAGCCTCGAGGACGATATCGCGCTTTCGCTCGCTGCCCAGTCGGTGCGTATCTTTGCCCCGATCCCCGGCACCTCGCTCGTGGGCATCGAGATTCCCAACCGCAAGCGCCAGAACGTCAATCTGGGCGACGTGCTGCCCTATGTGAAGGGCGGTCCGCTCGAGCTCGCCATCGGCCGCGACGCCGAGGGCACGCCGGTTGTCGCCGACCTCGCCAAGATGCCTCACCTGTTGATTGCCGGTACGACCGGTTCTGGTAAGTCGGTGATGATCAATTCCATCATCACGACATTGCTCATGCGCGCCCTTCCCGAGGACGTTCGCCTGATCATGGTCGACCCCAAGCGCGTCGAGCTTGCGGGCTATAACGGTCTGCCGCATCTCTATGTGCCCGTGGTGACCGAGCCCAAGCAGGCCGCGAGCGCTCTGCAATGGGCTGTGTCCGAGATGGAGCGTCGCCTGAAGGTCTTCGAGCGTCTCAACGTGCGTAAGATCTCGACCTACAACGAAAAGCAGGCTGCTGGCGAGTTTGAGCATTACGACAATCCGCCGCAAAAGATGCCCTACCTTGTCATTATCATTGACGAGCTCTCTGACCTGATGATGGTCGCCGGTAAGGATGTCGAGGCCTCGATCGTGCGTATTGCACAGCTGGGCCGTGCCGCCGGTATTCATCTTATCGTTGCCACTCAGCGCCCCAGCTCCAACGTGGTGACGGGCCTCATCAAGGCCAACATCACCAACCGCATCGCCTTTAACGTCGCCACGGGCATCGACTCGCGCGTCATCATCGACCAGATGGGCGCCGAGAAGCTCACCGGTTTGGGCGACATGTTGTTCTCCAAGGTCGACTGGGGCAAGCCCCGCCGTATCCAGGGCTGCTTTGTCTCGGATGATGAGATCAACGAGATTGTCGAGTTCGTCAAGTCGCAGAGTGAGCCAGACTACCACGAGGAGATCCTGTCTGCCGTGGCGCCCGCTTCCATGTCCATGGTGGGTGGCGGCGGCATTGTCCGCACCGGAGTAGCCGAGCCGCAAGACGATGATCCGCTCATTTGGGAAGCCGCCCATATTGTGGTGGAATCGCAGCTTGGCTCCACATCTGGCCTGCAACGTCGTCTGAAGGTTGGCTATGCGCGTGCCGGGCGTATTATGGACATGCTGGAAGAAAAGGGTGTCGTCGGCCCGCCCGACGGTTCCAAGCCGCGCGAGGTCCTGTTGGACGAGGAGGGGCTTGCCGCGCTGGAATCTGTCGACGCCGAGATGGCACGTGAAGATCGTGAGTTTGGAGGATTCTGATGGCTGCACGCTTTGGTGACATGCTGCTCGAGCAGCGTCGCCGAATGGGCCTTTCCATTCAGCAGGTCGCCAACACCATCAAAATCAGGCCGCAGATCATCGAGTTTTTCGAGACCGGTAACTTTGCTTCGATGCCGCCGCGCGGCTATGCGCAGGGCATGATTTCGAGCTATGCTCGTTTTTTGGGCCTCAATCCGCGCGAGGTCGTCAATGCCTACTTTGACGACCTGATGGCATACGAGCGCGAGACGTCGCAGCGGGGCGGTCGTTTTCAGGACGCCGCCGGCTATGTCAATTCGCGTTCCTCTGTCGATAACGGGCGCTTCCTGATGGTTCAGGGCGGTCGTTCGACCCGCTATGGACAGCGTCCTCAGCAGGCCGGTTATATTACCGAGACGGGTTCGGGCGAGGAGATTCGCTCGCAGCGTGACCGGTTCCGCAGTACGCCGATGCCCGAGGACCGTGCGCTTCCCGCTGCCCGCGGCGTGGCGCGTGACCCTCGTGCCGGCTACGGCGACGGCGGCTATTCTGATCGCGGTCACCGTGGTATCTCCACCGGACGCTCTCGCAGTGGCTATGCGGACGCCGATACCACGCAGGTGACGCCGCGTCTTCGCTCTCAACCACAGCCGTATGGCCAGCGCTCTTCGGCTCCGCGTGCGGGCCAGCGTGGCTATCAAGGCCGCGGTGAACTTGCGCCCCGCTCGGGTCAGTGCAGCCTTCAGGGTCAGGGTGGCTATCGCGGCCGTTCCGACAGCAATCGTGGTCGTATGCCTCAGGGAGGCGGCCGCAGCAGTTCCAGTCGTGGACGCGGCGGTTCCCGTACTCCTCAAAACAACGGTCTCGATCCGCGTATCGTCTACGCCGGCATCGGTGCCGTGGCGTTGCTGCTGATCGTGCTCATCGTGGTACTTCTGCGCGGCTGCGCATCTTCGACGCCCGAGACCACGCCCGAGACGCCCGCTGTTACCAAGACGACGACCAAGAAGTCTTCTAAGAAGACCGAAACGGTCGACGAGGACGAAGACACCGATGAGGCGACGGATGAGTCGACCGATTCGGACGCCACCAAGACGACGGCTAAAAAGGAAGAAAACGAGGTAACGAAGGTCAAGGTCTCCGTTGCCAAGGGAAAGACCGCCTGGATTGAGGTCAAGGTCGATGGCCAGTCGGTCTATGGCGCCCAGGCGACTGGCCCCTTTGAGCAGGAGTACACGCCTGAGTCCTCGATCGAGATCACCACGTCCAAGCCTTCCGATGTCACCGTTACCAAGAACGGCGAAAAGGTCCGTTACGATACCAAGACCTCGGGCGTGGCGCGTGTGACGATCACCGTTCCCAAGAAGGAGACGACTGATTCCGAGAATGGTGAAAGTTCTGATGGTACCGACACCACCGATGGTACCGACACCACCGACGGCACCGATGCCCAGTCCACGGATGGCGCCGATACCGCAACTGACGGCCAGACGCCCACCGATTCTACCGACTATTCGTACGATAGCTACTAAGCCGCTCGTACGCGAAAGGAAACATCATGGCTAAAGATTCCAGCTTCGACGTCGTGTCCGAGGTCAACATGCAAGAGGTCGACAACGCCTTCCAGCAAACCACGCGCGAGATTTCCCAGCGCTATGACCTGAAGGATTCCGGCGCCACGATCGAGCTTTCGAAGGGCGACAAGCTCTTTACGATCAACGCCCCGGCCGACTTTGTCTCCAAGCAGATTATCGACGTGCTGAGCTCCAAGCTCATCAAGCGCGGCATCGACCTCAAGGCTGTCTCGTGGGATGCTCCGCAGGCGGCATCGGGCGGCACCGTGCGCGTGCTCGGCCATATCGTCGAGGGTATCGACCAGGCGACCGCCAAGAAGATCAACAAGGACATCAAGGATCAAAAGCTCAAGGTCAAGGTGACCATCGAGGTCGACAAGCTTCGTGTTTCCTCCGCTTCGAAGGACGCGTTGCAGACCGTGATCCAGTTCCTGCGCGACCAGGACTACGGCCAGCCGCTGCAGTTCACCAACTACCGCTAATATCATTCGAAAGGACCGCTCTCCAACATGGATACACCGTTGGGCTCCGTGCTCTACATCACCCTCGGGTGCGCTAAGAACGAGGTTGACACCGACCGCATGCGTTCTCTTTTGACCGCCGCAGGCTACGAGGAGGCATTCGACCCGCAGGACGCCGATATCGCCATCGTCAATACGTGCTCGTTCCTTGCCTCCGCAACGTCCGAGAGCATCGAGACCACGCTCGAGCTCGCCAACGAGGTCCAGGACGGCGTTCGTTCTTGCCCCATCGTCATGTGCGGCTGTGTGCCGTCGCGCTATGGCGACGACCTGCCCGATGAGCTGCCCGAGGTCGCTGCCTTTGTGAAGGCCGACGAGGAGGATGGCATCGTGGCGGTCATCGATGGCGTGCTGGGCGTCGAGCGCGAGATTGCCGCCTATATTCCGCAAGTCAAGCGCACCGTCGAGGGCGCTGTCGCCTACGTCAAGATTTCCGATGGCTGCAACCGCTTCTGCAGCTTCTGCATGATTCCCTATATTCGCGGTCGCTATCATTCGCGAAATGCCGAGAGCATTATCTCCGAGGTGCGCGACTTGGTTGCCGGTGGCGTGCGAGAGGTCGTGCTGATCGGCCAGGACACTGGCATCTGGGGCACCGACTTTGCGGATGGTGACGTCGCCGAGGGCTCGCCGCGCAATCTGGCGCAGCTGCTGCGCGCCGTAGCCGAGGCCGTGCGCCCGCACAACGTCTGGGTCCGTGTTCTCTACCTGCAGCCCGAGGGCATGACTGACGAGCTTATCGAGACGATTCGTGATACGCCCGAGGTGCTGCCCTATATCGATATCCCCGTGCAGCACTGCGACGCGCGCATCCTCAAGGCTATGCGCCGTTCTGGTTCGCGCCAGGAGCTCGAGGACCTGTTCCGCGATCTGCGTGAGCGTATCCCCGGCATCGTGATCCGTTCCACGGCCATGGTCGGCTTCCCGACCGAGACCGACGACGAGTTCCGCGACCTTATCGACTTTATGGACACCGTCGGCTTTGACTACACGAGCGTCTTTGCCTACTCGCAGGAGGAGGGCAGCCTGGCCGCTAAGATGGAGGGTCAGGTCGATGAGGAGGTCAAGCTCGAGCGCGCCCAGGAGGCCATGGACCTGGCCGAGTCGCTCGGTTTTGCCGCCACCGCCGCACATGTGGGCGAGCGCGCCCAGGTGATCGTCGACGGCATCGAGGAGACCGAGGACGGCGCCGAGCTGATCGGCCATGCTTGGTTCCAGGCGCCCGATTCCGATGGCGCGGTGCACTTGGACGCCAGCGAGGCGTCCGTGGGCGATATTCTGACGGTCGAGTTTACCGATAGCTTCTGCTATGAGCTTATCGGCCATGTTGTGGAGTAGGAGAGCATCGTGGCAAACGAGAGCAATAAGGAACTGACGAGTGTTTGGACGCCCGCCAACATCGTGACGTGTGTGCGCATCGTCTTTATCCCGGTGTTCATGATCGTGTCGGCGCTTTCTCACACGAGTGTTGCCGGTACAGATTGGAGCACCTTCGACGGCCCGCTCGCCGCCGCAGCCTTCATTCTGTACGTCATCCTGTCGTGCACCGATAAAGTTGACGGCTATCTGGCGCGTTCGCGCAATGAGATTACCGACTTCGGTAAATTCTTGGACCCCATTGCCGACAAGCTGCTCGTGTTCTCGGCCTTGCTGCTGTTCTTGGACTTTGGCACCGTGACCGTGTGGTCCGTGTTCATCATCTTGTTCCGCGAGCTGTTGGTAAGCGCCCTGCGCATGGTTGCGAGTGCCGCCGGCGTGGTCGTTGCCGCCGATAAGCTTGGCAAGTACAAGACGGCGACCACGATGGTCTCCATCTGCGGTTACCTGTGCGTCTTTGCGATGGCCGGCTTGCACCATGGCCCGCTGGCGCTGACGCTCGGCATCTACTCGGTGTCGCGCTTCCTGTACGCCGTTGCCGTTGTCCTGACCGTTATCTCGGGCGCCCAGTACTTCTGGAACTGCCGCAAGATCGTCTTTTCGGTCTAGGTTCTGGTGGGTATGACGGACTCTTTTGAGCAGATTTCCGCACATAACGAGGAGCTGGCGCGTCATATTGTCGAGCGCGCGAGCGCTCGGGGCGTGACGGTTTCGACGGCTGAGTCGCTGACAGCAGGTATGATTGCCTCGACGATTGCCGATATCCCGGGCGCCTCGGCGGTGCTGCGTGGCGGTGCGGTGACCTACTGCGATGAGATCAAGCATCGCGTTTTGGGTGTTGATCAGGAGACGCTCGACCGCTATACCGCGGTGTCGCATCAGACCGCGCGCGAGATGGCGGCGCGTTCGCTGGAGCTGTACCAGAGCGATATTGCAGTGAGCGCAACGGGTTATGCCGGCCCCGGCGGCGGCACTGAGGACGATCCGGCTGGCACTTTCTATATTGGCTGGGCGTATCGCGCGGCTGATGGGGAAGTGCCGGTCGTGGACTCTGTGCGCTGCCACTATGAGGGCGACCGTTCGTGTGTTCGTGCCCATGCGGTCGCGGAGGCATTGGGACGCATTGCCCTTGTGCTTAACTCTATGGAATAGACGTGTTTTAAGGGGCCTTCGGGCCCCTTAATTGTGGAGATAGGGACCCCTGACGAATTTAGCGTTTGCGCTGGTCATAGGTGTATTTTTGCCTTTCTTGTTCTTATTTGCCCCTTTGTGGTCAAGCATTTGGTCAGTGTTTGGTCGGCGTTTGGTTGGGTTTTGGAAAGACTGCCTGCATATGATTGGCCTGAACGGTTGACCACGAACAGCCGTTCGTTTATTATCGATGCAGGTTGTTAAGAGGAGGGCTATTCATGGCCAAGAATTCAGGTCCCGTACGTACCGTTCATGCTCGCACGACGGGTAAAGAGCGCGATGAGATGATCGCCACCACCAAGGCCGAGATCGAGAAGAAGTTCGGTCAAGGCTCCATCATGAGGTATGGTGACGGCGGCCCCGAGCTTGAGGTTGAGGCCATCCCCACGGGCGCTCTGGCACTCGATGCCGCTCTGGGTATCGGCGGTGTGCCGCGCGGCCGTATCGTCGAGATTTACGGTCCTGAGTCCTCCGGTAAGACGACGCTTTCGCTCGAGATCCTGGCCGAAGCCCAGGCAATGGGTGGCGTGGTGGCATTTATCGATGCCGAGCACGCGCTCGATCCCACGTATGCCGCGCGCATTGGCGTGGATATCGACGAGGTACTGATTTCCCAGCCTGATACGGGTGAGCAGGCGCTCGAGATTGTTGACATGCTCGTGCGTTCCGGCGCCATCGATGCCATCGTCGTCGACTCCGTCGCCGCGCTGACCCCGCGTGCCGAGATCGAGGGAGAGATCGGCGATACCACGGTCGGATTGCAAGCTCGCCTGATGAGTCAGGCGCTCCGCAAGCTCGCCGGCTCGCTGTCCAAGTCCAACACGACATGCATCTTCATTAACCAGCTGCGAGAGAAGATCGGCGTCATGTTCGGCAACCCCGAGACCACGACGGGCGGCCGCGCCCTTAAGTTCTTCTCTTCGGTGCGTATCGACATTCGCCGCATCGACAGCATTAAGCTTAAGGATGAGGTTATCGGTAACCGCGTGCGCGCCAAGGTCGTTAAGAACAAGGTGGCAGCTCCGTTCCGTTCTGCTGAGTTCGACATCATGTACGGTACGGGCATCTCTAAGGAGGGCTCGATTCTGGACATGGCTGTCGAGTGCGGCATTTGCAAGAAGATGGGCTCCTGGTTTGCCTATG
>CALJDJ010000089.1 GCA_938023705.1 uncultured Collinsella sp. | reverse complement strand
GATGACTAGAAGAAGGGGGAGGCCTCGCGCCCTCCCCCTTTTTTGCGTTTACGGGCAACATTCCTTATGCAATTAAATCAATTTAATCATCCACCGCTGAATATAGACGTTCACCGTTCTTTGGTCGGTTCTCTGTTCTCAATGGACTAATATTTGCTTTAGCGCACTGCTGCGCTTGTCCTGTTTTACACGGGTCGTTTTATTGATTGTGAAGGAAGGACTCACATGGCAGATGTTCATGAGCTGCTTGATACTTGGATTGCCAATGTCAAGGACGAGGAGCTCCTCGCTGAGCTTAACACGATGAAGGAGCAGGGTGATGAGGACGCCATCACCGATGCTTTCTTCCAAGATCTCGCCTTCGGTACTGCCGGCCTTCGCGGCACTATCGGTGCGGGCACTAACCGTATGAATATCTATACGGTCGGTCGTGCGACCCAGGGATTCGCTGACTACCTCAATGCGACCTTCGAGCATCCAACGGTTGCCATCGCTCGCGATAGCCGCAATAAAGGTGAGCTGTTCGTTAAGACGACGGCTGCCATTCTTGCAGCAAACGGCGTGACTGCCCTCGTTTATCCCAAGATTTCTCCTGTGCCGACGCTCTCCTGGGCCGTCCGTGATCTTAAGTGCTCCGGTGGCATTTGCATGACCGCTAGTCATAACCCGGCACCGTATAACGGCTATAAGGCCTATGGCCCCGACGGCTGCCAGATCACCAGCGAGGCCGCCGATGCAATTTCTAAGGCTATCGCCGAGACCGATACGTTCACCGGTGTGAAGTCCATGGACTTCGATGAGGCTCTTGAGCAGGGCCTGGTCAAATGGATCGATGACTCGTGCCTCGAGCGTTATTACGACGCCGTTCTCGCTCGCGGCGTTACGAATCTTTCTGCCGAGGAGATTGCCGGCGCACCGCTCAAGCTTGTCTATACGCCGCTGAATGGTACCGGCCTCATTCCCGTCACCACGGTGCTCGAGCGCGCTGGCATCACTGATGTCACGGTTGTTCCCGAGCAGAAGGAACCTAACGGCGATTTCCCGACCTGCCCGTATCCTAACCCCGAGATCCGACAGGCCATGCAGAAGGGCATCGATCTCTGCGAGCAGGTTCACCCCGATCTGCTGCTTGCGACCGATCCCGACGCCGACCGTGTTGGCGTTGCCGTTAAGAATGGCGATGACTATCTGCTGCTGACCGGTAACGAGATGGGCGTCCTGTTGCTCGACTATATTTGCAAGACCCGTGCCGCCCGCGGCGAGGACCTCACTAAGAAGGTCGCGGTTACTACCATTGTTTCTTCCGCCATGGTCGATGCTCTGGCCGAGGAATATGGCTTTGAGCTCCGTCGCTGCCTGACGGGCTTCAAGTACATCGGTGACATCATTACCTCGCTTTCCGATGCCGGTGAAGTCGATCGCTTTATCTTCGGTTTTGAGGAGAGCTACGGTTATCTGGCTGGTGATCACGTGCGCGACAAGGACGCCGTGAGCACTTCGCTGCTGATTTGCCAGATGGCTCAGTATTACAAGCTGCAGGGTAAGAACCTCGCCGACGCGATGCACGAGCTGTACGAGAAGTATGGCTACTATCACAACAAGACGATTTCGCTGAGCTATCCGGGCGCTGAGGGTGCGGCAAAGATGGCCGGCATCATGGCTGGTCTGCGCGATAACCCGCCCGCGGAGCTCGCCGGTTCCAAGATTGAGGCCGTCGTGGACTACAACACCTGCGTGAACGGTCTGCCGAAGGCTAATGTCATTGAGTTCGATCTCGAGGGTGGCAACAAGGGTATCGTCCGTCCTTCCGGCACCGAGCCCAAGATCAAGCTGTATATCTTTGCCAAGGGCGCGGATGCCGCCGAAGCTGATGCAGCACTTGACGCGATTGAAGAGTCCGGTCGCAAGCTGCTGGCATAAGGTATTTAAGAGTCTATTACTGTAGATAGGCGAAAGAGGGGATCTCGGAAACGAGGTCCCCTCTTATATTTACCCAGCCAGCCGAGAGTCCTTATATGTGTAGGAAATGTGTACGCCCAGATTCCCGCCCCCGGGGGCCCTCCGGTCT
>CALJDJ010000088.1 GCA_938023705.1 uncultured Collinsella sp. | reverse complement strand
TGTCCCCGTTGCCGTTGGCGGCCTCGAAGACGGCGCGGGCGATGTCGGCCCAGGACTTGACGGCGCCGGAGCCGGTGCAGTTATAGGTGCCGTAGGGGGCCTTCGCGTCCAGCACGTGGAAGATCGCCTCGGCCATGTCGCGCGTGAAGGTCAGGCGGCCAAGCTGGTCGTCCACGACCGTGACCCGCTCGAGCCCGTCCTCGGGGTCGGCGACGCGGTCGGAGAGCCCCTTCATGGTCTTGACGAAGTTGTGCCCCTCGCCGATGACCCAGGAGCTGCGCATGATGTAGTGGCGCGGGCAGCCGGCCACGGCGATGTCTCCGGCGGCCTTGGTCTGGCCGTAGACGGACAGCGGGCTGAAGGGCTCGCCCTCGTCGTGGACCTCGGCGGTGCCGTCGAAGACGTAGTCGGAGGACACGTGCACGAGCGTGATGCCGTGCCCGGCGCAGGTGCGGGCGAGAAGGGCCGGACCGGTGGCGTTGGCCTTCCATGCGGTCGCGCGGCCCTCGGGGGTCTCGGCCCTGTCCACCGCCGTGTAGGCGCCGCAGTTGATGACGGTGCCGTAGAGCGACCAGTCGTACTGTGCGTAGGCGTCCGGGTCGGACATGTCGAAGGTGTCGATGTCGCAGAAGTCGAAGTCCTTGGCGACGCCGCGCTCCTCGGCCAGCGCGCGCACCGCGCGGCCCAGCTGGCCGTTGCAGCCGGTGACGAGCGTCCTCTTGGGCGCCATCGGGACGACGTCCTTGAGCATCGGGTGGCTGAGGTCGGCCTCGGAGACGGTGGCCTCCGCAAGCGGGATGGGCCACCCGATGGCGAGCTCCGGGTCGGCGAGGTTCACGAAGGTGTAGGTCCTCTTCAGCTTGAGGGACCAGTGGGCGTCCACCAGGTAGGTGTAGGCGGTGCCGTCCTCCAGAGCCTGGAAGGAGTTGCCCACGCCGCGCGGGACGTAGATGGCCTTACTCGGGTCGAGCGTGCAGGTGAACACCTTCCCGTAGGTGGCGCTGCCCTCGCGCAGGTCGACCCAGGCGCCGAAGACCGAGCCTCGGGCCACCGAGATGAACTTGTCCCAGGGCTCGGCGTGGATGCCGCGGGTGACGCCGCGGCTGTCGTTGTAGGAGATGTTGTTCTGGACGACCCTGAGGTCCGGGATGCCCAGGGCGGTCATCTTGGCGCGCTGCCAGTTCTCCTTGAACCAGCCGCGCGAGTCGCCGTGGACGGCGAGGTCGACGACCTTCAGGCCCTCGATGCCGGTCTCGGCGACGGAGAGGTCCTTCTCGAATGCGATGTCTGCCATGTGGGAAAAGCTCCTATCGAAGAGGTTGGTTAACCGGGGGCGCCCGCGCGGGACCGCAGGATCATCCCCATGCCCTGCGGCCCCGCGCGGGCGCCCCGCGGTGCGGTTCGCCGGGGTCCGGCCTACTGCCCCTGGGCGCGGTAGCGTGCCTCGGTGGCCTCCTTGGCCGGGCGCCACCAGGACTCGTTGGCGACGTACCAGTCGATCGTCTGCTTGAGCCCCTCGGCGAAGTCGGTGTGCGCCGGCCTCCAGCCCAGCTCGCGCTGGAGCTTGGTCGAGTCGATGGCGTAGCGGCGGTCGTGGCCGGGGCGGTCGGCGACCCAGTCGAAGTCCTCGGGGTCCTTTCCCATCGCCTCGAGGATCATGCGGAGCACGGTGATGTTGTTCTTCTCGCCGTCGGCTCCGATGAGGTAGGTCTCCCCCATGCGGCCCTTGGTGAGGATGTCCCAGACCGCCGAGCTGTGGTCCTCGGTGTGGATCCAGTCGCGGACGTTCTCGCCGCGGCCGTAGAGCTTGGGGCGCACGCCGTCGATGATGTTCGTGATCTGGCGCGGGATGAACTTCTCCACGTGCTGGTAGGGTCCGTAGTTGTTGGAGCAGTTGGAGATGGTCGTGCGCAGGCCGTAGGTGCGGGTCCAGGCGCGGACCAGCATGTCGGAGGACGCCTTGGTGCTCGAGTACGGGCTGCTCGGGTGATACGGCGTCTCCTCGGTGAACTTCGCCGGGTCGTCGAGCGCAAGGTCGCCGTAGACCTCGTCGGTGGAGACGTGGTGGTAGCGGACGCCGTATTTGCGGACGGCCTCCAGCAGGCGGAAGGTTCCCTCGACGTTGGTGCGCAGGAACGGCTCCGGGTCGGCGATGGAGTTGTCGTTGTGGGACTCCGCGGCATAGTGGACGATCGCGTCGTGGCCGGGGACGATCCTATCGAGCAGTTCCGCGTCGCAGATGTCGCCCACGACAAGCTCCACGCGGTCGGAGGGCAGCCCCGCGATGTTCTCGGGGTTGCCGGCGTAGGTCAGCTTGTCCAGGACGGTGACGTGGACGCCCGGGTGGTTGTCGACCACGTAGTGCACGAAGTTGCTGCCGATGAAGCCGCAGCCGCCCGTGACGATGATGTTCTTAGGTTCAAAAATCTCAGACATGAATCTCCTTTTTTCGCCTACTAGAGATGTAAGTACTTAAACATTTGAACATATGAGCCTTCAGCAGAATCAGAATCTTCTCCTGCAGGTTTGTTTCTTATGCCAAACTCTCTGTATCCCATGCGACTATAGAACTCAATAAGACCAGGCTCATTGACAGAGTCCAGAAACACAAACCTTCCGCCAACAAGACGCTGTATGTCAGAAATAGACTTTTCAACGAAAGCCATGAGTTCTTCACCGGTTACGCGACCTATACCTGAATCGCTTTTCCCAAATTGCGCCAACAGAACACAAGGCAAATCAAAACAACCAATTTCTGGTCTAAGTTCACCAAAAGAAGCCAACTTCTTGTGAGCTGTTTTTGAAACGACATTCTCAGGAATGGAGGCAATCTTTAGAGCAAGGGCATAAAAGCCAACTAAAGCGGCCGCATCTGTATCAAATACAAGATAAGAGGCACAGAAACCCCTCAGGTTAAAATCAAACGCGTTATAACGAAAAAAATCCTCTATATCCTTGTTACGTTCACAGCGAAAAGAGGAGAGAACGTCCGAAACCTCGTCCTCTCCTCGCGCATTAAGTAATTGGAGTAAAGAATACGATACAAGCGCCATTTCTAGAAGCCCATCGATTTAAACAAAGAATCGATGGCCTTCTTCATGTCTGGCGTCAAAGACGGATCCGAAGGCGATGGCTTGAACTTCAAATCCTTGGTTACGCCTTCATCATATGCGTCGCACAACGCCTTTACGCCCTGAGGAGAGAGCATCCTAATCGGTGTTTTTAAACTTGAAGTAGCCATATGCCCTCCTTCCCTTAAAAATATCTACTTAGATTATAACCGAAAATACGAACACATATTCGAATTGCCCGATTATCATGAAATTCTAACGCAGCTTCTTACTTCGCTTGCTGCTCAAGGCGCTTTACAAGCTGTTCCTCAGAATGGACAAACTCAAATGGTTCATACTCGCCATATGCGGAAGGACGACTGATGTTAATGAGCTGAAGGTCAGAGATGCCGAAACGATCCTCTATCCTTCGCATCATCTCGACAAGCTCCTGGCCCGGCTTAACGGCCATTACCAACGAACCTTGCTCAGAAAACCACTTAGCAACCAGATAACGCATCAGCCAACTCGCCTCCCCAGTACGAAAGGGATGAGAGAAGGTCGACTGAAAGGCCATCACGCTCAAGAATGTCGTTCATCTCTCATCCCCTTCCACCAGGCAATTAGTACTCGCGCGGGCTGTTGACGATCTCGCCGGCGGCGACCTTCTTCAGGTGCTGGCCGTAGACCGACTTGCCGTAGGCCTTCGCGGCCTCCTCCAGCTCGGCGGTCGTGATCCAGCCGTTCTCCCAGGCGATCTCCTCGGGCACGGACACGGGCAGGTCCTGGGAGTGCTCCACGGCGCGGACGAACTCCGCGGCCTCGTGCAGGCTCTCCATGGTGCCGGTGTCCAGCCACGCGTAGCCGCGGCCGAGGGTGACGACGGACAGCGTCCCCTCCTCCAGGTACATCTGGTTGAGCGTGGTGATCTCGAGCTCGCCGCGGGCCGAGGGCCTGACCTCATGAGCCTTGGCGGCCACGTCGCCCGGGTAGAAGTACAGGCCGGTGACGGCGTAGGAGCTCTTGGGGCACTCGGGCTTCTCCTCGATGGAGACGGCCCTCCCCTGCGCATCGACACTCCACGACGCCGAAGCGCTCGGGGTCGTCCACGTGGTAGCCGAAGACCGTGGCCCTGCCCGACTCGGCGTTCTGGACGGCGCGCGTCAGGTGGCGGCTGAGGCCGTTGCCGTAGAAGATGTTGTCGCCGAGCACGAGCGCGCACGGCTCGCCGGCGATGAACTCCTCGCCGATGGTGAAGGCCTGCGCCAGGCCGTCGGGGCTGGGCTGCTCGGCGTAGGAGAGGTTCACGCCGTAGCGCGAGCCGTCCCCGAGCAGGCGCTCGAAGTTGGGGAGGTCGGTCGGCGTGGAGATGACCAGGATGTCCCGGATGCCCGCCAGCATGAGGGTGCTAAGCGGGTAGTAGATCATGGGCTTGTCGTAGACCGGCAGCAGCTGCTTGGAGGTCACGAGCGTGAGCGGGTACAGGCGCGTGCCGGACCCGCCGGCGAGGATGATGCCTTTCATATA
>CALJDJ010000087.1 GCA_938023705.1 uncultured Collinsella sp. | reverse complement strand
GAAGTTGAAAGGCAGATTGCCGCTCTGGCGGGTTTGCAGCGTCGGCCAGTTACGGCGTTCGGTAGAACGCCGTAACCCTAAGACTCGATATAGTCTTTAAGCTTGCTCGAACGGCTGGGGTGGCGGAGCTTGGCCAGGGTCTTGGACTCGATCTGGCGGATACGCTCGCGCGTGACGCCAAACTCGCGGCCGACCTCCTCGAGTGTGCGGGGATGACCGTCGACAAGGCCAAAGCGAAGCTCGATAACCTTGCGCTCACGATCGGCAAGCGAGTCGAGCACCTGAGTGAGCTGCTCCTGCAGCATGGAGAAGCTGGCGGCATCGGGCGGAACGATTGCCTGGGAGTCCTCGATGAAGTCGCCCAGCTGGGAATCCTCTTCCTCGCCGATGGGCGTCTCGAGCGACACGGGCTCCTGCGAGATCTTCTGGATCTCGCGGACGCGGTCGGCGCTCATGTCCATCTCGGCACCGATCTCCTCGGGGGTCGGGTCGCGACCCAAGTCCTGGAGAAGCTGGCGCTGCACGCGGACGAGCTTGTTGATAGTCTCGACCATATGCACGGGAATACGGATGGTACGGGCCTGGTCGGCGATAGCGCGCGTAATGGCCTGACGGATCCACCACGTGGCGTACGTGGAGAACTTGAAGCCCTTCTGGTAGTCGAACTTCTCGACGGCGCGAATCAGACCGAGGTTGCCCTCCTGGATCAGATCCAGGAACAGCATGCCGCGGCCGACATAGCGCTTGGCGATGGAGACAACCAGACGCAAGTTTGCGCTGATGAGTGCCTGCTTAGCTTCGAGGCCAACGTTCTCAATGCGCGTAAGACGACGCATCTCGGCACGCGTGAGCTCGAGCTCACCGGCATCGGCAGCCTCGAGCTTCTCGGTGGCCTCGAGACCGGCCTCGATCTTCATAGCCAGATCGACCTCTTCGGAAGCGGTCAGCAGGTCGACCTTGCCGATCTCCTTGAGGTACATACGAACCGGATCGCCGGTCAGCATCACCGTGGAGGCATCGATGCCACGCACGCGCGAGCGCGAACGGGACGTGCGCACGGTGCGCTTCTTCTTGCTCTTGGAAGAACCCATCTCGGCATCGGCCTGACGGGCCATCTTGAGCTCGTGATCGTCGAGCGAGCCGGAATCGTGCTCGTCGTCGTCATCGAAATCGTCGGTATCGCTATCGTTATCGTCATCGTCGACGTCCATGGGGGCGTCGTCGTTGCCGCTCGCGGAGATAATCTGGATGCCGCTGTTGCGCAGCGCGGAATACACCGCGTTGAGCTGCTCATCAGATACATCGATATCCTTCAGGGCGACCTGAATCTCGTCCTCGGTTACCGAAGTCCTGTTTGAGCCGTTGCCCATGAGCTTTGCAACGTAGGATTCCAGCCCAGTACCCGTGCTCTCAGTCTTTTTTGGCACAGATTCTCCCTTCATAGTCCACAGGACTCAATACTTTAGCACACACATTGACGTCTATACCCAAAAAGAGAACTGGATATAGGCGAGAATACGCTGGTTGACCACAACATCTAGGCCTGTTCGGTGCCTGCGGCCTCCAGACCGATCAAACGGAACGGGTCCGCCACACCGCCGATAGACTTTTGCAGTTCGCGTTGACGCTGCGAATCCTGCGCGGCCTGCACGGTCAGCGCGCGGCGGGCCTCATCATCGAGCGAACGGTCCTGGCGCAGCTTGGCCTGTGCGGAACGCATGCGGCGCTTGATGGTGTAGAGCTCGAGCGTATCAAGCATAAACACGATGTTCGTCTCGGTGGGGTGCTTGCTCGTCGCCGAGATGCGCCCGGCACTCACAAGCGTTGCCGCCTCGGGACACACCGAGCGCGCCGCATCCATGCAGGCTGCAGGATCGGTTCCCGGCGGCGTTGCCAGAACGGCCCACGCGATGGATTCGTGACGTGGGTCGACCCACTCGATGGAGCAGATGCGATCGGCATACGTGCGGAACAGGTCGGGGTAGCTCGTGAGCATGGTCAGCAGCTCACGCTCCCCCGCCAAGGACTTGCGTTCCAAATCGGTCAGCACCATAGGGGCCGAGGCGTCTGCCGGGGCACCGGCGGGCGCAGAGCCCATACCATCAGGCACATCGATCGGCGGCAGGTCGTCGACGGCCTCCACGGGCGCGGCACCGTAGGCATCGAGCGGGACATAGTCGTACGGCTCTTCCTCGACCGGCGCGGACACCGGCGGCGTCGCGCCCGATGCCCAAGCACCGCGACCGGTATCGCGAGAACTCGACGCCCGACTGCCCGTCCCGCCGGACCGCTCAGCCTGCGCCCGCTGGCGCTCATAGTTCTGTTCGCGGCGGCGCTCGGCATCCTCGCGCTTGGCGACATCGCGAAACACACGGCCCGAGCTCGCACGCACTGTCTCCAGATCCAAGCCAAGCAGGTCGGCAATCTGGATAAAGTACGTATCGATCATGTAGCTATCGCGCAGCGGATAGATGAGCGTGAGCGCATCCTCCAGCGCCTTGGCGCGACCGCCCGGCGTGGTGATGTCGCTCGACTCCTGCAGCGAACGGTACACGAAGTCCATGAGCGGCTCGGCGGCGTCAATGCGTTTCTGCAGCTCCTCTCCGCCGTGGGCCGTGATGAACTCCATGGGATCGTTGCCGTCAGGCAGCACCACGCAGCGCAGGTCCATCGAATCCTGCTCGATAAACTGAATCGCGCGACGGGCGGCCTTCTGGCCCGCGGCATCGCCGTCAAACATATACACGATGCGCTTGGCAAAGCGGGTGAGCGTCTTGACGTGATGCTCCGTGAGCGCGGTGCCCAGCGTAGCGACAACGTTTTTAATCCCCGCCTCCCAACAGGCGATGCAGTCGGTATAGCCCTCTACCACGATGGCGGTATCCTGCGCGACGACAAACTCCTTGGCCCAATTAAAGCCGTAGAGGTTTCGCTTTTTATGAAACACGCTCGTCTCGGCGGTGTTGAGGTACTTGGGTTGGCCGTCACCCATGATGCGACCGCCAAAGGCGATGTTGTGACCCTGCTCGTCAAAGATGGGGAACATCACGCGGTCGTAGAAGCGGTCGGCAAGCTGCCCGCGCCCTCGACTCACGGCAACGTTGGCGTCGATCATCTCCTGCGGAGTAAAGCCCGCCTGCGACAGATGAGCCACCAGCATATTACGACCCGGCGCAAAGCCCAGGCAGTAGCGGCGGCAGACGTCGCCACCCATGCCGCGGCTGGCAAAGTACTCACGTGGACGGCCATCCTTACCGCGCATAAGCATGGTGTGGTAGAACTGGGCGGTCTCGGCACACAGATCGTAGATGCGGGCACGCTTGGTACCGCGCTCGCGGCGATCTCCGGTGTCGTGCAGCTCAATACCCGCGCGATCGGCCAAATAACGGATTGACTCGGGAAAGCTCAGGTTCTCGCGCTTCATGATATAGGTGAAGACGTCGCCACCCTCGCCGCAGCCAAAGCAATGCCACACCTGCGTGGCGGGAATAATGTGGAAGGACGGAGTCTTTTCGCCATGAAAGGGGCAGCAGCCCCAAAACTCATGGCCGCGGGGCTTGAGCTCAACCGTTTCCTGCACGATGGCAACTAGGTCGGACGCAGCGCGTACCTGGTCTTTTTCCTCATCGCTAATCACGGATGCCCACCCCCTGCTCACCCAAGTTGTGACGAATGTCCTCGATATTACCCTCGACGGTCGCAATCAACTCATCCAGCGAATCGAACACACGCGAGGGACGCAGCCAGCGCGTAAACGCCAGCGAAACGGAAGCGCCGTACAGGTCGCCCGTATAACCAATTAAGTTAGCCTCGAGATGCGATGAAGCGGCATCGTCGGCATACGTCGGCGGCAGGCCGACGTTAACGGCAGCAGGCCATACGGTGTCATCAACGAGCACCAGGCCCTCATACACGCCATCGGCAGGCACCTGAATGCCGTCGGGAACCTGCAGGTTAGCCGTGGGAAAGCCCATGTCAGAACCCTCGTGACGGCCACGAATAACACCGCCACGCAGCATATACGGGCGGCCGAGCAACTCAGCAGCAAGCTCCACATGGCCCTGTCCCAGCTCATGACGAATGCGGGTGGCGCAAATGGCCTCACCGCCCTCGCAAAGCAGGTCGTGCCCGTATACGTCAACGCCGCGCTCGGCACCCCAGGTGCGCATCTCGTCAACACCAGAAGCACCGCCACGACCCAGCCTAAAGTCGCTGCCAACGCGAATCGAACGAATGTCGACCACGCGCGACAACAGTGCGAGAAAACCAACATGGTCGAGTGCCGCAACCTCAGGCGTAAAGGGAACGGCCACCACCGCATCGACCCCGGTCTGAGCCAAGGCATGTAGACGGTCGGCCGTCGTCATCAATTTTTGAGCGGGCGAAGGACTCACCACAACGTCCGGATCGGGATCGAAAGTGACCACGACCGCCTTGCAATCATGGGCGCGCGCATCGCTAACAAGCGCCGCAATGAGCTCCTGGTGTCCACGGTGAACGCCGTCGAACACGCCGATGGCAATCGATGCGGCACCCAAGTGCTCGCACTCATCAAACGTATCGGCAGCAACGATGCGAGCCTCGTCCGACTCGCCCTCGAAAAAGATACGCGCGAGCTCGCGAGCGGACAACATCATCGAACACCGCCGATTGCCTGCGGAAACACGTGCTCCATGACAAAGCGGCCACTCTCAATGCGGGCGAGCGCCTTGAGTCCCCCATCGAGCACCAACGCAAAAGGCGACTTCGAGGTATCGAAATCGGCAAGCGCACGCTCAACGGGAATGCGTCGGCTGCAGAGCAGATCGTCGGCAAGATTGCCCGGCAAGTCAACACGCGTGGCGCCCAGGGCCGCAATGGGATCCAGGGCAAAGCCAGCCGCGGACTCGGGAGAAAGCTCCTCGACCGCATGACAAGCGCCAATGGAAACAACACCGGAGGCCGTGCGGCGCAGCGCGGAAATGTGCGCGGCGCTCTCGCAGGCGCGGCCCAAATCGCGAGCGAGCGCACGGATATAGGTACCCTTGCTCACTGAGAACGCCACGGTCCACACACACGTATCACCTTCGCCTCCCACGGCGATCAGGTCGGCGGCATAGACCTCGACGGGGCGCGGAGGTAGGTCCACCGCATTGCCCTCGCGAGCAGACTTGTAGGCGCGAACGCCATTGACCGAGATAGCCGAAAACGCCGGCGGCACCTGCATCTGCGGACCCAGCATGGCCGCCAAGCGCTCACGGGCATAGGCAGGATCGCGCAGCTCGTTGGCAATAGCCACCGTGCGGACCGCCTCGCCCTCCGCATCATCGGTATTGGTCTCGGCGCCAAACGAGATGTCGGCGACATAGCTTTTGGTATCGAGGGTTAGCATGCCCAGCAAACGAGTAGCCTGGCCAACACCCACCACCATGACACCCGATGCCATGGGGTCGAGCGTGCCGGCATGGCCGACGCGACGCTCATGGAGGGCGCGCCGACATTGCGAGACCACATCGTGGGACGTGCAGCCCACCGGCTTATCGACGGCGAGCAGC
Source organism: uncultured Collinsella sp. (assembly GCA_938023705.1). GTDB lineage: Bacteria > Actinomycetota > Coriobacteriia > Coriobacteriales > Coriobacteriaceae > Collinsella. The sequence goes on along the minus strand of CALJDJ010000087.1, from coordinate 27,039 downwards.
ATATTCAGTTGAGAAGGCGTACGACGAGCCATGTACCATCCAAAAAGTTAAAGCTCGACGGTCACTGAAGCGGGATCCTCCCCTACCAGCTCGGCCAGCATGGGAAGTGCCACGGTGAGCGTCTCGAGAATCGTTCCGTTGTTGGAGAAACCGGCGGCAGCGGGATGTCCGCCTCCGCCAAAAGCAGCAGCGATCTCGGACACGTTGAGGTCGCCCTTGGAGCGCAGGTTGCCGCGCACCTTGCTATCGCCCTCAATGCCCTTCAGGAACAGGCAGACTTCGACGCCCATCACCGAGCGAACCACATCGACCAGGCCGTCGCACTCATCCGAGGTGACACCGCAGGCCTCAAGGTCACTCTGGTACGCGTAGCTATACGCGACGCGCCCGTGGGCCACCGTCTTGATGCGGCCCATAACGATGGACTTGAGGTGCAAAAACTCAACGCGCATGCTCTGGTAAACCTCGAGTGCCACACGCGCCGGATTGGCACCGTGGGCAACCAGACGCGAGGCTGCATGGAACGCGGCGGCATCGGCATTTTGATACTGAAAACGGCCGGTATCGGTAACCAAGCCACACAGCAGGCAGGTCGCAACGCCATCACGTGCGACAATGCCGCAATTGTCCAAGAAGCGGTCGATGATCATGGCGCAGGCTGCAGCTTCGACGCGCCTCAGGCTGAGCTCGGCAAACTCCTCGCGCGCCGGATGGTGATCGAAGCACACCACATGCTTGGAGCGACGAAGCACCTCGGCGGAATTATTGAGACGCTCGACGACCGGTACGTCCACCGATATGAACAGGTCCGGATTGCCGGTATACACAGATGCCGGTACCAGGCGATCGGAGCCTTCCATAAAGCGGTAGATGCGCGGAACCGGGTCATCGTCTGCCAGCAGCAGGGCAATGTCCTTGTTAGGGAAAAACTTCATAAGCGAGAGGCCCAGACCCAACACGGAGCCCAGGGCGTCGCCATCGGGAGAAGTGTGTCCCGAAATCGCAATGGAGGACGCACCCTCGATGAGCTCAAGGATGCGTCGCTGAATATCTGCAGACTCGCACGAGGCGAGGTCGGCGGAATTAGTCATCTAAAGCTGCCTCCTGGGCGGCATCCGCTATCGGATAGCCGTCCTCGTCCTTTTCGATCGCAAGCGTGGCGGGAACGTTTTCCAGCGCACGCGTGATGCGCTCGGCCTCATCGGTCGAGCGATCGATGCGAAAATCGAGCTCGGGCGTAACACGCCAATCGAGCGAGCGAGCCAACAGGCTCCGAATACGGCCCTTAGCGCTTGCGAGCGCCTCCATGACCTCGTCGTAGCGGCTCGCATCGCACGACACGAACACACGCGCGAACGAACGGTCCACCGCGACCTCGACCGCGGTCAAAGTAACCAGGTCGAGACGCGGATCGGAAACCTCAAAGAGCAGGATATAACCGAGCTTCTCGCGAAGCTGCTCGCCCAGACGGCGGGTTGCCTGCGTTTGCTTCATAGCGCTACCCCCTACTCGGTACGGGCAACCTGGTCGATACGGTAACCCTCGATCTGGTCGCCGGGCTTGATGTCCTGGAAGTTCTCCAGGCCAATGCCGCCCTCGGAACCGCTCTTGAGGCTCTTGGCCTCGTCCTTGTAGTGACGCATCGAGGCGATCTTGCCGTTGAAGACCACGATGCCGTCGCGCACCAGACGCACGGAATCGGTCGCGGCGATCTCGCCCTCTTCGACGCGGACACCGGCGGCGATACCGACTTTAGGCACCTTGAAGGTGTCCAGGACGGTCGCGGTACCCGTGGAGACCTCGACCTCGGTGGGCTTGAGCATGCCGATACGGGCAGCGTCGAGCTCCTCGAGGCACTTGTAGATGACGTCGTAGCAACGGATCTCGACGCCCTCGCGCTCGGCGGCGAAACGCGCCTTACCGTCGGGGCGGACACCAAAGCCGATGATGATGGCGTTGGAGGCGTCGGCCAGGACGACGTCGGTCTCGTTGATGGCACCAACGGCGGAGTGGATCGTGTTGATGCGAACCTCGGACTGATCCATCTTGTCGAGCGAGTCCTGAAGGGCCTCGATGGAACCCTGGACGTCGGCCTTGATGATCAGGTTGAGCTCCTTGACCTCGGCGTCGGCAATGGTCTCGAAGAGGTTCTCGAGCGTGACGTGCTTGACGCGGCTCTGCTCCTCGATACGGGCCTTGAGTGAACGCTCATCGGCCAGGGCGCGAGCCTCGCGCTCGTCCTCGAAAACGCGGAACTCGTCGCCGGCGTTGGGCACGGACTGCAGGCCCAGGATCTCGACGGCGTCGGAAGGACCGGCCTCGGTGACGGCGTTGCCCTTGGGATCGAGCATGGCGCGGACGCGACCGTAGGTAAGGCCGGCGACCAGCGTATCGCCCACGTGCAGGGTACCGCGGGTCACGAGCACCGTGGCAACCGAACCGCGGCCCTTGTCGAGCTTAGCCTCGAGGACGTTACCGGAGGCAAAAGTGTCGGGGTTGGCCTTGAGCTCGAGCACGTCGGCCTGGAGCAGCACGGTCTCGAGCAGGTCGTCGATACCGATCTTCTGCTTGGCCGAGATGTTGACGAACATGTTCTGTCCGCCCCACTCCTCGGGGATGATGCCGTACTCGGTGAGCTCCTGGCGCACGCGGTCGGGGTTGGCACCCGGCTTATCGATCTTGTTGACGGCGACGACGATGGGTACGCCGGCGGCCTTGGCGTGATTGATCGACTCGATGGTCTGGGGCATGACGCCGTCGTCGGCGGCCACGATCAGAATGACGATGTCGGTCACCTTGGCACCACGGGCACGCATGGCCGTAAAGGTGGCGTGGCCAGGGGTATCGATGAAGGTGATCTTGCGGTCGTTGATCATGACCTGCGAAGCGCCGATGGCCTGGGTAATGCCGCCCGCCTCGCCGGCAGCGACGCCGGTGTGACGGATGGCGTCGAGCAGCGACGTCTTACCGTGGTCGACGTGGCCCATGACGGTGACGACCGGTGCGCGCGGCTTAAGGTCGGCGGGATCGTCGTAGAACGAGAAGGTGTTCTCCTCCTCGGGGGTGATGATCTTGATCTGACGACCCAGGTCGTCGGCAACGAGCTCGACGAGGTCGTCGGACATGGACTGCGTCATGGTTAGCGGCGTGCCCAGCAGGAACAGGCGCTTGATGATGTCGTTGGCCGGAACGTCGAGCGCCTCGGCGAGCTCCTGAACGGTAACGCCCTGGGAAACCTTGATGGCGTCGAGCTCCTCGGGGTTCACGCCCTGGGCCAGCGCCTCCTCTATCTTGCGCTCCTCCTGAGCCTTGGCAGCCTCGCGCTCGCGCTTCTCCTTGCGCTTCTTGCGGCGACCGGTGGACTCGCGAGAGGCCTCCTCGACGGCGGCACGAGCCTCCTCGAGCACCTTCTCACGGCTGTACTCCTCGGCCTCGCGAGCCATACGGCTGTAGTGGTCCTCTTCGTTGTTGTGACCGCCCTTGCGCTTCTTGCCCTTGCCCTGCCTATCGGGGTTGGGGAAGTCCATGCCGGCAGCGACGTTGTTGCTGGCGTTGGTGCGATGGCTGTGCGGACGGCTCTCGGAGGCGTTGCGATCGGAGTTATTGTCGGAGGCGTTGCGATCGTTACGACGGCCACCGCGGCGGTCGTTGTTGCCGCCACGACGGTTACCGCGCTCGGCGGCGCGCTCGGCCTTGGCCTTGTCCTCGGCGTCCTTCTTCTCCTTGAGCACGGTCTCCTGTGCGGCGATCTGGTCGAGCAGCGAACGGAAGCGCGAACCGGAGTCGGAAGCGGGAACGGCGCGGCGCTGGGCCTCGCGGGCAGCCTCCTCCTTCTCGCGAGCAAGGCGCTCCTGCTCGGCCTTCTTCTTGGCCTCGGCCTCGGCGCGGGCGGCCTCCTCGGCAGCCTGGGCTGCGGCAAACTGGCGGCGTTCCTCCTCGCGTGCCTTCTCGGCAGCGATGCGCTCGCGCTCGGCCTCGGCGGCGCGAGCGGCCTCCTCGGCGGCAGCTGCCTGCTCCTCGGCCTGCTTGGCGGCCTCGACTTCCTGAGCACGGGCCTCGATCACCGAGGCGAGCTGCTTGCGGACCATGGCGACATAGGCATCCTCCAAGGTGGAGGAAGCGGACTTAGCGGGAATCTTCATTTCGGCGAGATGGCCCATAAGTTCCTTGGAGGTCATGCCGAACTCTTTGGCCAGGGTGGACACACGGACTTTTGCCATATGACTTCACCTACCCTTTCTGGCACCTTGGGTGCCTAGAGACTGAACGAGCGTGGGAGATGCGCCGGGACCTGCCCGGCGCGACCGCGCGCTAGATCAGGTCCTCCGCATCATCGAAGGCGTCGGTGTCGTGGACACCGCAGAAACGGGAGCCGGGACGGGCCTGGTTGCGGCACTGGATGCCGTCCTCGGACACGTACTCGCAGCGGCGGACGTCCTCGTCCTCCTCATCACCGATCAGGTCGGCGGCGGGCTCCTCGTGAACGGGAACGTTCTTGAGGATGTCGGCGGCAAGCGTCTCGGACTTAATGTCGATGTGCCAGCCGGTCAGGCGCGCGGCGAGGCGGGCGTTCTGGCCCTCCTTGCCGATGGCGAGGGACAGCTGGTCGTCGGGCACGATGACGCCGGCGTAGGCCTTCTCCTCGTCGATGAGGACGCGGGTGACCTTAGCGGGCGACAGGGCGTTGGCGACGTAGACGGCAGGATCGGCATCCCACAGGATGACGTCGACGCGCTCACCACGGAGCTCGCCCACGACAGCGCGAACACGGCTGCCCTTGGGGCCGACGCAGGCACCCACGGGATCCAGACGGTCGTCGAGCGAGTGGACGGCAACCTTGGAACGCTGGCCGGGCTCGCGGGCGATTGACTTGATCTGGACGGTGCCCTCATAGATCTCGGGCACCTCCTGCTCAAACAGACGACGCATGAGCTCGGGGTGGGTACGGGAGATGACAATCGGCGGACGGCTGTGCTCGCCACGAACCGGCTGCAGGTTGGAGTTGGGGTCGCGAACGTCGATGATCACGGCCTTGATGTGCTGATTGTGCAGGTAGCGCTCGCCCATCGGACGCTCGTTGCGCTCGTTCTCGTAACGACGCTGATCGAAGTGCGGCAGCTCGGCCTCGACGCCTTCGCGAATCTTGACGATCGTGAAGTCGGGCGTGGACTGCAGCACGGTACCGCTGATGAGGTCACCGATGCGGCCGGAGAACTCCTCGTAGATCTGCTCGCGGGCGGAGTTACGCACGATGGCGTTGATCTCGGCCTTGGCGTGCTGGGCAGCGATGCGGCTCGTGTTCTTGGGGGTGACGTCGATCTCCTCGAACTCGGTGAAGTTGCCCTCCTCGTCCATGGAATCGTCGATCGGCTCCAGGCGGTAGACGTAGATCTTGCCGGTTGTGCGGTCGATGGTCACCTTAGCGCCCCACTCAAGATGCAGGATCTCGGCATAGCTCTTGGCGAGCGACTGCTCCAGGCGGTCGATCAGGTAGAGCTGGTCGATGTGCTTCTCCTGGCAAAGCTCCATCAGGGCGGACATCATGTCGGATGCTGCCATCTTACTTTCCTTCCTTCGCGGGCTTGAAGTCGTAGGTGGGCTTCAACTTGCACTTTTTAACATCAGAGAAATCGAGGGTGACGGAATCGCCGTCCTCGAGCTCGAGGGTCACGTCGGTCTCGGTCGCAGCGGCAATCTTGCCGGCGTACTTACGACGGCCCTCGGTAGCGGTGGAGGTGAGCTCACAGTTCTCGCCAACAAAGCGGGCAAAGTCGCACGGGCGGCGCAGCGGGCGCGCCATGCCCGGGCTCGACACCTCAAGCGTATAGCTCGAAGAGATGGGGTCGAGCTCCTCAATCACATCGCCGACCCACTTGGTGTTGGCCGTGACGTCGTTGAGAGACAGGCTCTGACCCTCGGCACCCTCGATACGCACGCGCACGCAGGGGGCCTTGGTGGCGCCCACGAGCTCGACGTCGACGATGTCGACATCGTGCTGGGGGGCGACGGCCTCGAGCGCGTCAATGATCGCCTGCTCGGTCTTGGTCTTGACCATTGCGGCACCTCCATCCATACAAAAAAGAAGCGGGGCCGAAACCCCACTTCTTTCAATTACAACTTCATTTGCAAGCAAACTATACCAATAGCTGCGAAAACGTGCAAGCACAGTACGAATCTGCAGGTCAGCGTGCGCACAGCTTCTCCACAAGAATAGGACAATTGACCGCAAGCACTTGGTCGGGCACACGCAAGACGAGGGGCGACCCAGCCGGATCGTCCCTCGTCTTTAATGCGTCAGCTAAGCGCGCAGTGCTTACTTGACCACCAGGTTGACCAGCTTGCCGGGTACGCAGATGGCCTTGACGACCGTCTTGCCCTCGAGCCACTTGGCGACGGCTTCCTCAGCGGCAGCCTGCATCTCCTCGTTGGAGGCGTCGCGGGCGACGTCGATGCGGCCGCGGACCTTGCCGAGCACCTGTACGACGATCTGCACCGTGTCCTCGATGGACTCGGCCAAGTCGAACTCGGGCCAGGCGGCGGTGTAGGCATTGCCCTCGCAGCCGAGCGCCTCATGCCACAGCTCGTCGGCCCAGAACGGGCAGATGGGGGCAAGGACGCTCACGATATCCTTAGCCACGCCGTAGCACATCGCCTTGTCACGGGAAGCGCCCTCAGTAGCATTGAGGTAAGCACTCGCGGCATTGACGAGTTCCATGACGGCCGAGATGGCGGTGTTGAACTGGCCTCGGTCAAAGTCCTCGGTGCACTTGGCGATAGTGCGGTGACGCTCGCGATAGAGCTTCATCGCGGTCTCGTCGAGCGCGGACTTGTCGAAGGCCACGTTGGCGTCGCCGGACTGGACGAGCTGCCAAACGATACGCCAGGCGCGCTTAATGAAGCGGTTGGCGCCCTCAACGGCCTTGGGATCCCAGTCGAAGTCCTTCTCGGGCGGGGCGATAAACAGGATCGCCAGACGCATGGTGTCGGCGCCGTAGGGCTCGATGACCGAGCTCGGGGGCACGACGTTGCCCTTGGACTTGGACATGGTGTCGCCGTTCTCGTCCTTAACCATGCCCTGGCACAGCAGGTTGGTGAAGGGCTCGTCCACACTCAGCAGGCCCAGGTCGCGCAGCGCCTTGGTAAAGAAGCGGCTGTAGAGCAGGTGCAAAATGGCGTGCTCGATGCCGCCGATGTAGTTATCGACGGGCATCCAACGGTCGGCGGCTTCGCGGGAGAAGGGCAGCTCGGTGTTGTGCGGGTCGGTATAGCGCAGGTAATACCAGCTGGAGCAGGTAAAGGTGTCCATGGTATCGGTCTCGCGCTTGGCCGGGCGGCCGCAGACCGGGCAGGTGGTCTCGTAGAAGTCCTTGCACTCGGCAAGCGTCTCGCCGGCGCCCAGGTCCAGGTTCTCGGGCAGCGTCACCGGCAGCTGATCCTCGGGCACGGGCACAATACCGCAGTGCTCGCAGTGAATGGCCGGGATGGGGTTGCCCCAATAACGCTGGCGGCTGATGAGCCAGTCGCGCAGGCGGAACTCGACCTTGCGACGACCGCAGCCCATGGCCTCGAGGTCGGCCACGATCGCAGCCTCGCCCTCGGAGTGCTTACCGCCGCGCATGCCGGTGTACTTGCCGGACTGGACGAGCGTGCCCTCGGCAGCGTGGGCGCAATCCCAGTCGACGGTCTCGGCATGGAAGGTATCGATGGTCTCGCCGCTGGCCTCGACGGCAGCGCGATCATCGTCGTCCAAGATGATCGGCACGATCGGCAGATCATACTTGCGGGCAAACTCAAAGTCGCGCTGGTCGCCGCAGGGAACGGCCATGACGGCGCCGGTGCCGTAGTCAGCCACGACGTAGTCGGCAACCCACACGGGGACCTTTTCGCCGTTAACGGGGTTCACCACGTAGCGGCCGGTAAAGGCACCGTGCTTCTCGAGAGTGCCCTGGGCACGCTCGACGGCAGAAATGTGCTTGGAGTCCTCAACGATCTTGGTGACGGCCGCCTCGTACTCCGTGCCCTCGACGAGCTCGTGCAGACGGGCGTACTCGGGAGCCAGGACAAAGAAGGAGACGCCAAAGAGCGTGTCGGCGCGCGTGGTGAAGACGGTGATCTTGCCCTCGTCGCCCTCGATGGGCTCGCCATCGGCATCGCACAGGGTAAAGTCGACCTCGGCGCCCTCAGAGCGACCGATCCAGTTGGCCTGCATCTGCTTGACGCGCTCGGGCCAGCCGGGGAGCTTCTCCAGGTCGTCGAGCAGCTCCTGGGAGTACTCGGTGATCTTGTAGTACCACTGCTCAAGGTCGCGCTTCTCGGGCTCGGTGCCGCAACGCCAGCACTTGCCCTCGGTCACCTGCTCGTTAGCCAAAACGGTCTTGCAGGTGGGGCACCAGTTAACCGGATTCTTCTTACGATAGACCAGGCCCTTTTCCCACATCTTCTCAAAGATCCACTGGCCCCAGCGATAGTAGTCGGGGCTGCAGGTCTTAACGGTGCGATCCAGGTCGTAGGAGAAGCCCATGCGCCTCATCGTGGCGAGCGCCTGGTCCATGTTCTTATACGTCCAGGCGGCAGCCTGCGTGTTGTGCTTGATGGCAGCGTTCTCAGCGGGCAGGCCAAAGGCGTCAAAGCCGATGGGGTGCAGCACGTCAAAGCCGCGCATGCGGGCCTGACGGGCCATGGCATCGCCGATGGTGTAGTTGCGCGCGTGGCCCATGTGCAGGTCGCCCGACGGATACGGGAACATTTCGAGCACGTACTTCTTGGGCTTGCTGGCGTCGGTGTCGACGGCAAAGAGGTTGGAGTCCTCCCAGGCCTTCATCCACTTGGACTCAATGGCCTGCGCGTCGTAAGCAGGGATCTCATCCTTATGATCTGTGCAATCGCACATATCAGCTCCTTTAATCTTGCTGGGGTCGGACGGCTTAGCTTTATTCGCTACTGCGGACAGTCCTGCGCAAGACGAAGAGCACATTAAGTGCTCTTCTTTGCGTGCGGAACTTGTAGCGAACAAAGCTAAGCCGCCCGACCCTAAGGTTGACTCGACTGATAATAGCAAATACGACAAGCGAGATGCCTGCGACTTGCAGGCATCTCGCTTTATCTAAATAACGTGGTTGAGGCTCAACCTTTATGTGCAGGTCTTATCTTATCGATACGTTACGCTCTGTTGGGAGTCCTTGACTACGACGTCGTGGGCTCCGCCTTCGACGATCGAGGTCGAGGAGACCAGGGTCAGGCGCGCCTTTTCCTGGAGCTCGGGAATCGAGAGGGCGCCGCAGTTGCACATCGTGGACTTGACCTTGTAGAGCGTGCCGCCCACGCCGTCCTTGAGGGAGCCGGCGTAGGGAACGTAGGAGTCGACGCCCTCGACGAAGCTGAGCTTCGCGGCGCCGCCCAGGTCGTAGCGCTGCCAGTTGCGGGCACGCGCAGAACCCTCGCCCCAGTACTCCTTCATGTACTGGCCGTTGACGTTGACGCGCTCGGTCGGGCTCTCGTCAAAGCGGGCGAAGTAGCGGCCCAGCATCATAAAGTCGGCGCCCATGGCAAGGGCGAGCGTCATGTGGTAGTCGTAGACGATGCCGCCGTCGGAGCACACGGGCACGTAGACACCGGTCTCCTCGTAGTACTCGTCACGGGCGCGGCAGACGTCGATCAGCGCGGTGGCCTGGCCACGGCCGATGCCCTTGGTCTCGCGGGTGATGCAAATGGAACCGCCGCCGATACCGACCTTGATGAAGTCGGCCCCGCAGTCGGCCAAGAAGCGGAAGCCCTCGGCGTCGACGACGTTACCGGCACCGACCTTGACGTCCTCGCCGTAGTTGGCGCGGATCCACTCGATGGTGCGCTTCTGCCACTCGCTGAAGCCCTCGGAAGAATCGATGCACAGGACATCGGCACCGGCCTCGATGAGCAGCGGCACGCGCTCGGCATAGTCGCGGGTATTGATACCGGCGCCGACCATATAGCGCTTGTCGTTATCGAGCAGCTCGTTGGGGTTGGTCTTGTGGCTGTCGTAGTCCTTGCGGAAGACGATGCCCATAAGGTGATCGTTGTCGTCGACGATAGGTAGGGCGTTGAGCTTGTTGTCCCAGATGACGTCGTTGGCAACCTTGAGGCTGATGTTCTTGTCGCCCACGATGAGCTGCTCGCGCGGGGTCATGAACTCGGAGACCTTCTTCTGGTGGTCATCGCGGCTGGGGCGATAGTCACGGCTGGTGACGATGCCCAGGAGCTTGCCCTTGGGAGTGCCATCGTCGGTGACCGGCATGGTGGAGTGGCCGGTCTTCTCCTTGAGCTCGATGACCTGCTCCATGGTCATGTCGGGGGTCAGCGTGGAATCGGACTGAACGAAACCAGCCTTGTGATCCTTAACGGCCTTAACCATAGCAGCCTCGGACTCGGGGGTCTGAGAACCGTAAATGAAGGACAGGCCACCCTCGGTAGCGAGCGCGACGCCCATGTCGACGCCCGAGACGGACTGCATGATGGCGGAAACCATGGGGATGTTCAGGGTGATTGCCGGCTTCTCACCGCGCTTGAAGCGGGTTAGCGGCGTCTTAAGAGAGACGTTGTTGGGGATGCACTGCGAGGACGAGTAACCAGGAACCAGCAGATACTCCGAAAACGTGTGGGACTCACCGGGAAAGAACGTAGCCATGTTTCTCCTTTTTCCATGCGACCGGTCGGCTGCAGGCCTCGTAGGACCCAGCCCAACCTTGGGCGCCCAATACTGGGGAAGTATCTTAACGCACTTTGACTGCTACAATGCATGATTTAAGAAGAGCACACGAGGGTTTGACGCAGGCTTTGCGTTTGCCCAGCAAACACTTTAGCGGGGAGACGTGGAGCGTATGAAGTACAAGACGACGGCAAAGTTGGTCATTCAAGCGTGCGACAAAGACCTACCGGGCGTGTTCGGCCACGGCTGCGTCTTGCTGCTGCAGGGTATTGCCCACGAACACTCGCTCAACCGTGCCGCCAAGAGCATGGGCATGGCGTATTCCAAGGCCTGGCGCATCGTAAACGAGGCCGAAGGCCAGCTGGGCTGCAAGCTCATCGAGCGCGACGGAGCCCGCGGATCATCGCTCACCCCCGCCGGCGAGCGCGCCATAGCGGCCTACGAGGAGCTGCAGGCCGACATCAACAACGTCATCGCCACCAAAGCCAACGACCTCATCGCCAGCATCAATGCAGAGTAGTCCTTTTGGGACTGAATTGTTGTCCACCGTGCCCTCGGATTGAGGCTCGTGCCACAAAACGGGCCCATCTACTACGTTTAGCTGAATACCCTCGACCATACCGGACATTATGAAAATAAAACCGCTGGTAGACAGCTTGGCAATTTTCGAAATAGGCGGGTATGGTCGACCCCTATGGCTTAAACGTAGTAAATAGGCCGTTTTCGTGACACACACCCCGATTAGTTACTTTCGGAGCGCGTTGTCCAGGGTGGACGCTACAACCAGGGGGTCGTCGGTACCGGCGAAGAGGCGAATGGTGCTCCCCTGCTTGCCGCGCGGAGCAGAGAGTCGCGTCGTTGCGCCGCCGGCGGGCGATGTGCGAAACTCCCCCGGCAAAGCATCGAACAAATCGCCCGCACTGCGCTCGATAAGGTCAAACTCAACTGCCGGACCAAAGCCGTGCTCGAGGATTCCAGTTGCAACCGCATGGTCGGGATGCGAGCTCAGTCCAGGATAGCGCACGGCGTGCACCATCTCATTGGCAGCCAAGTACTCGGCCAGCGCACGTGCGCGGTCGAAATGAGCCTGCATGCGGGCATCGAGCGAGTCCAGCCCGCGCTCCAGCACACCGGCCTCATCAGCAGGCAAATCAAGTTTGACCAAGCCACGGCCCTCAAGCAGAGCATGCGCGCACTCGGCAGCAGCATCCACACGATGGCGCTTGAGCTGCGAGCGCGCGACCGATATGGCAACCAACTTGTGCGGAGCCTCACCGGCGCACACGCGGTCAAGTGCCTCGAGCGACAGCACGGCACCCAAGCGCAACGGATCGCACCCAAAGACACCAGCCACGGTGTTATCCACCACGAGCAGCGCATGAGCCTCACGCGCGGCACGTCCTAACGCGCGCAGATCGGGCACGCGCAATCCAAACCCGCCAATAGAGTTGACGAACCACCACAGGTGCGGCCCCTCGACCTCAAACGAAGCATCAAAGCCCTCGGACGCAGCAGTAAACGCCGCAACCGACGGCTCCTCCACCATAGCCACGTCGCAGCACTCAAAGCCGCGCGCAAACGCATCGGCAAAGTCATCGGCAAACGCAACCAGGCGATCGCCGGGACGTACAATCCCCAACAGAGACAGCGCCGCCGGCACATGCGGCGCTGCAGCAAGACGCGCCTCACGCGCGCCGGCCCTTGCAGCCCAGGCCTCTTCTAGCTGCTGTACGTCCACGCGGCACCGTCCCTTCATAAGCAAAAAACCCACGATGCGGGTGTTCCCCGCATCGTGGGCAACGGCTGCAGTATAGCGCCGATAGGCGACGAAACGCCTAGATGCTGAGCGTGTGATAGGTCACGCTCGCACCCGGAGCGTCAACGGTCACGCCATAGGCCTCGGGTGGCCAAAAGCGTCTGCAACGTCGAGCATCTCAAAGTTGGCATCCCAGCTGTCAAAGATACGATGCACCAACACCGCGAGTTCCTCGGCACACAGCAGGGGAAACGGCGCATCTGCCGCACCCTGAAGCGCGACCGACCCGCCCGAGCATGCCTCGAACAACGGCATCAAAAATGGGTCGGTTAATGCCGGCGATGCGGTATACAGATACGGCACGCGCAGGACTTTGGCTTGGATGCCGTCGCGCGATGCATAGTAACGGCACAGGTCGTTGGCAGCGCGGGCGATAATGCCCTTGCCCGTCTGGGCCCCACTGGCGGCCGTGGCGTCGTCGTCACATCCGCCAGTGGTGCCCTCTGCACCCGCGGGCCCCGCAATAAACAGCAGCTGCACATTGCGTCCCATACAGGCACGAAACACCGAGCGCAGCAGCCCAATGTCGCCAAAAGTCACGGTATGCGGGGTGAGGTAGGTAGAAAGGTAGACCACGCGCTCAAACTCGTAGGCCTGGTCCAGGTGCTGGAGGAGCTCTTTCCACGAAGCATGGGGCGACGACTCATCGCGGCGCGCGTCCTGCGCGGCTACGACCTACACATGGTCGCCGGGGAACGCCTTGGAGCAAAAGTCATCGTCAACATATGCGGTGTTGCCAACAACCAGCACTTCCACGGCGTTCCCCCTCCCCAAAAATCTACTTTTGCCATAGTCAAACATGCGTATTGTACGCTGTAAAAGCGAGCCAAGGCGCCTTTAAGGCTGTTTTAAGAACTTTTTAGAGGATGTGAGAGCGGCAACTCATTCGACTTAGATTCATCGAGGAAATGCTATTCGCTCTGAAAAGGCACATCGCAATCTGCTGACAGCTCTGCAGGGAGAATGGCAGGCAATGTAAGCGCTCCCATGGGTGAAAGTCCAGTAACAACCATCAAATAGCTCTTTGCATGGGCATATGCCATCGAAATAGCATTTGAAAGAAGGTAGTGACGCGCCTCGTCATCGGGAGAGTTCATTGGCATTTGCGCTGAAACCGAGATGGATACTGTAACGCCAGCGTGCATCTTCTCCTGTGCACCTTCGTCTCTGTCAAGGAGGCTGCCAATTACGCACATCTTTAGACTTGCGCGTGCATCATTACCTTTTTTCGAAAGATGGACATCTTGGTAGCTAACGTCAACTTTTAATTCCATGTTATCCGAGGGCGAATCCTCGATATGGAAATCGGAGTCAACGACGAACAAATGAACGACTTGAATCGGAGCAATAAAATCCCCACTCATGCTGCCAAACCTCCGGAAATCATCTCGAGATTCACATGCGAGGACGGACGCTCGTTCCTAAAAGACCATTGCTCTCGCACGAAATTGTTGGATGAAAGAAACGGTAGCTCTTTAGAATAGCTAACGGTAACCTTAGGAACGATATTGATACCCAAAGCAAGCTCGAACCTAGCGATCGTCTTCAGCGTCATATTGGGCTGAGAATTCAACAGCTTCGAAAGCGACTGAAGGCTCACGCCCATACGCTTTGCCAAATCGCTTTTGCTTAAACCCAGACGCTTCATCTCGCGATGAACAATAAACTCGATATCTAGCGCGTGTTCATAAGCGCGTGTTTCGCTGGTTTCTGTATCGGCGTAAAAATCAGATAAATCTACTTTATTCATTGTGTTCTCCGTTTCGAAAGCCAAGTATAAAAGTCAAGGCTCAGATTCCAGAAGTTGACGTGCTATTCTGGCCGATCATTGTTCGAGCGGTTAATTTCCGCTTAGGGTCTGACAACATTTTCTGGAATTGAGAGTTGTCGGGAGAAGCCGTCAATTCCCAAAACGGTCGACCCTTGAGGTCTCTATATTCGACAAGATCATATCCTTCTGCCAAAGGGCACCTCCCATTTCTAGATGAACTTAACTTATAGGTTAAGTTCATCCATTTAAATACATATAACGAGGTCCAGACAAGATTCCTCTGCCCCAATCGATAAACAAACCAGTCGAGCTTATGCAAAATCCGGAAGTGTGCGGCATATTCTAGACACGTCAACCACACTGGATAGTGGCAACGCTTCTACCTGCGGGTTCTTTTCATGAAAAGGACGATGTGCTCGAGGGTTCCAAAATTTGCCGCATGCTTCCGTCGGGCGTTTCCGGAAGTGCGGTGAAAAACCGAGATCGACAGACCAGACCCCTGTTTTAGCCTTCCGCGACCTGCGGTTTTGTTGCCGAAATTCGGTTTATGCTCGGAGGTTTCCGATTTTTCCCCGCACTTCCGAAAAGCACCCTTAAACCGCGCGTCCCGAAGCGGAAAACCGCCGGATATTTGTTCTCCCCAAATGAGATCCTTGTTTTGCCTGGCCGAATCTTACATCCAAACAAAAAAAGAGGACCGACGCATCAACCCTCTTCAGGTGTCGCCCGAAGGCTTCCAGCGCAATTGATTTAATTCTAATCGATATCACTTGTTTGACCACGATCACGTCAACCAGTAGAAGCCGCCCATGCTCGATCATTCCATTGCCGGGATGGTGCTTGGCTAGTACGTCACACATTGCATACATGAAAAAAGGGCAACACTCTCAATTTGAAAGCGTCACCCTTAAAGCTCCCAAAGAGCTTTTGTATTGCAGGAAGATACTCTACACTATCTTCCCTTGATTGGCGGGTCGAAACAGACACCATTGTGATTTCAAGCAGAAAGCGTTATATTAAGTATGCATTTGCACGTGGTGTTCGCACTATACGCTCAGATGCCATAGTTTACAAAGATGGCCTTCTTCATAGACGCTAGGTGGGATTACTCACTAGTAGCCGATATGTCGAAGGCCTTCTTGTACTTAAGGAAATCATACATTCTAATAAGCCGTTTCAGCTCGCTATTACCGTGGATTATCTTGCGATCGTCCATGATGAGCGCCCTCAGATATTCAAGCAACTTATTTAGATCGATCTCATCTTCTTCAAGTAGCACAAGCTTTTTAAATGCTTCCTCAAAGCCTTCGTTAGCTATAACAGACTGAACCGAGTGTCTAATTCCCGAATGATGATAGCTACCTTTTGCCTTTCGTAGGCTGTTGTTTAGAAAAGCATCTAAATCCTTCTTCTCATCTATTTCCTTTAGCATCCTTGGATTAAGAACTTCCCCTGAATACGCGCTTAAATACTTATACATGGGCAAACCACCCGAGTTAGAAGCAAGCAGCGAAGGAAGGTATTCCTCGACGGCAAGCTTAGGAGCAACATGTTCGTCATCAAACACAACATCACGATATAGAAGTTCGGCTTTGACCATATGCCCGTGCCCTAAAGAAGCATTCGCAACACCGATACCCAGCACAAGATGCTGTCCCTCCGGAAGTCTCTCGAGGTCGCTAAAACTCGCTTCAACTACCAGAGAGTCATTCGGATCGCCCTCATCAGCCAAGGCGTAGATGCTCCTGCGAAGCTCACGAATGATCCTGGGCGAGAAGGAGCATTTGGATTGTCCAATTGCTTCATACACTGCACCAAAATCGTTCGTCCTAATCTCGGTCATGCTTATCTCGCCAATACCTGGAAAGGTAAACGAATGAGTTGAGGTTGCGTTTTCTCCCCTAGTAAGGAAGATAAAGCGCTTTCTAAGCAACGCAAGATTGTTAGAACCGAGGCAGCGCGAAATCGACATGAGGATAGCTTGGATATCGGGGTCGTTAAGGGAATAACCGATAAAAATAATTGGGTATTCCATAAAAATAGTTAACAACTTGGCAGCCAAGTAATCCTGTGTTTCGGCGAGTTTTGCGTAATCTGCCTCCTCAAGAACCATAGATTCAGGATTATCCATAGAACCGTGGATCTTATAGATTTCACCCATTTCAAAAGTTCTGTGAAAGACGAGATCGTCTTGGCCAACAAAAACTTTAAACTCGGGAAATAGCGACTCCAGGAGACAGTCATAGTTGGTTGTTATAACTCCAGAGATACGCCGCCTGCCAACCTCTCTCAAGATATCAAGCTCATGCGTCATATATTCAGGTTTGAACGAGGATAACCTCTCGGCCGCCATGATCTTTAAAATAGATTTACGCTGACGAATGTCCTCTACATGATCGTTTCTAAAAGAAGCGAAGCGAGGGTCCTCAAGAACAGCTATGCGCATATCCTTATCAAGCATCGTCGCGGCAGAGGGCAATGCGCTATTGTCAGACTCATCTGGACAACGTGCCAGGTACGAGTCAAGCCGAAAGGGATCATCGGAAAGACGGGAACAGAGGTGCCTTAACAAACCAACCCAATCGTCGGTACCCATGTATCTACGGGAAAAGCCCGAGCCGACGAATAAATATGGGCTACGCCCCACCCCATTTATCAAACGTACAACGCTTTCTACAATGTCATCTCTTCCGACTTCCATCTAGCGCCTCCAAACAAGCTACTTCCATAAGTATAGAACATATGTTTGGATTTTACTAGAATTGCAAGACTTCATCGGAGACAAAGCTGCTCGACAATTGAAAATTCGAACCGCACAGGTGACCCAATATTCAGCAGTGTTCCGACGAGCAAATATTCATTTCGCGCCTCAGGCAATCTAGCGCAGCGGCATCAGTTAGAACGCCATGACTCTCTAGGAGTTCGATAAGTTGAGCGAAAGTCTAAAATTCCATCGCCAAAGTAACTCCTAAAATCAAAGGGCCGTTGCCGATAACAACCAAACAACGACCCTCCTTTGTCATCGCCTCACGTAGAGCCCACGACAACTGCATCACTAACTGGATGTTAACCTAGATGCGCAGTAATTGCGCATCCAAAAAAGTTAATCATGTAGCAAATACTCTTCGCGTTGAAACTAATGCGAAGCATTTTCGCGTCCGTGCACGAGAATGCGCAATCAATATGCGGAAAGGCAAAGATGATTCACCTAGCTAACAACCATCCAGTCACTACCGACAGTACTCGAAATCTTCGAGGAATCGCCGATGCACACGATGGTCGCCGAAGCGCCGGGCACATACTTGGCCTCAAGAACGGAAACACCTTGCTCCTTAAGCCTTAAGGTCGTCTCGGTTATCTGGGTTTTATTCACATCATTTTTGCTGACCAGTTTAACGCCATTGCCATCATTTTCATTCAGGCAGGATACAACCGTATTGTAATCGGCCCAATAACAGTACTCCCCAGAAAGCCATCCAAGCTCAGTGGCGCATATCGATCCAGTCGCAGAAACCGTCTTTGGAAGCAATCCGTAGCGCTGCCTTTCCTCAAATTCAAGAACATCGCAAAATACGCGATTAGCATTAAGTAATCTCGTTCCACAATAGTCCCCGTAAAACGGCGCAAAATGATTGCGGATAGTCCGCGACAACATACAGTAATCGTAGGTGTAGTAACACTTGAAGATTCGTAGGGCGTCTCCCCCTGCCCCTTCGGCAGAACGGGCGAATTCAACAAGAAACTGGTCCCACATGCGCTCAATATAGGGAATTGCGAGTTTAACGCTATCCATATCAGACAAAGGAGCATCGCTCGTCTGCTGCATTATTCCAGTGGTTTTTGCCAAATGGAAATGAGCTGCCATGCGCTCGATCGTTCGGATAAACTCGGGCCGATTCCCGTCCTCAATCGCCATAATTGCAAAGAAAACACTTCTCAACAGAAGATCACTTGAAAATCGCTGAGGTAAGAGATCGCCATATTCGCGCTCGTATGAGAAGAGCCTGGCCTCACCCGTATCGATTGAAGAGTAACCAAATACGGAGTCCGAAGGAACGACATATGATGGAGCGGCATTTGAGTACACACGGCTAAACTTAATTTGATAACGCTTAAAAAAGGTTGAAATCCAAAAGGTCACAACACCAAATAATGCCAGCTCAAACTCAAAGGCAATACTCGAAGTATCAAGCACATCTAGCCCCTGGCCTCCGAGATAGCCATCGATAACAAAGTGATCGAATGCGACGGACAGCAAAAGAGACATGAACGCCTCGAATGAGAAAGGAAGAGTCCGGTACCGCAATTTACCCCTTGCATGCTTGATTACCCCAAGAAACAACCAATAGAAAAGGGTAGGCATGTATCGCAGCGAAGGACCTGGAACTGAAAACGCATCGCAAATCGCAGCCATAATAAACACCGGGAGCTGGCAACAAATTGTTGGAGCGAGAATTCGGTAGGCAACGTTCAGCCTGCCCGACTCATCGGAGGGATACAGTTCTTCGACGGTGTATTGCCCTCCGATCGCCAAGGGCCCAGCAAAGCGGACAAGCTGAACGCTCGACAAACCGATAAAGACATAAAAGACAATCCAATGAATAGTGACCGATTCCACCTGTAAACAATCTCCTCAGGTCATACGCTTGCGATTAATTGTAGATAGACAGAATTGAACAGGAAGCAACAATATTTGAAACTGTTGTTTTGCGCACCCCGGATCAACCAACATACCCCAGAAAGGTCGCTGATGTTGACTGGGGTTCCCGTAAAACCCCAACAAAAAATGTGCGGAGTGCCGGCCTGAAACTGCCTTCGGACCCTATTGGCTGCACACCGAGAGGCTCCGCTATGAAACGCCCCCTTTACCACCCGCTCTGTGCGACCGCGTGCACGTCCATGGTCAACGCGACGATGCCTATGGCAGCCATTGCAGAGGGGGTTCAGCCTCAGAAGGCCGCCGAGCAGCAGGCGCAAGCCGTGAGGTCGAGCTCAGCGTTGCTTTTGAATGCAGAAAAACGAGTCCGAACGCAGCGGCGTCCGGTCCTCTTGGCAGGTCCCATCTTGGGTTGATGTCCACAAAACTAGCCCTTGCGGTCGGTTAAACAAGTTTCAGCAGCCTTTGATACTCTCCGGGATCACGCATACGCATAATATCCATGTATGTTCTGCTTTTTGCGACCATGATATCGTCGAACTTGGATAGGCCGTGCCCGCTCGCTCTTGTGACAACCATGCGGTCGTCGCAAAAATATGAAAGGAAGGTGTCCTTGCCGGGATGGTGTATCCGTCGGACGTCGAGCACGTTCCGGAAGTCATAGTAAAGTGCGGCGTTGGCGGTTTCCTCAAGTTCAGGCAGTCTGTCGATGCCTTCAAAGCGGCAAGGATAAATTAGCAGCAAGTTTTTCGAATGACTGATTGAGCGAAGAAGTCCTCGGGCCTCACGGTCTTCTTCGCTCAATTGTTTATTACTCTCAGTTTTTAGAAGCTCGTCAAGCTTGGCGAGGCTGTAATCCCTGAGAATTGCATGCAGGCGTAAGCCTCTCTGTTCTTTTACATGACTTCTGCAAAGTTGTTCTAAAGTTATTCCGCGGTCTGAAACTCGCCTTGACGAAGTGAGACTTACGGCGCGCATCATGGATTTTCCGAAGATGAGCTTGAAATCTAACTGATACGCGTCTGATACCGCATCACACTCCCCATTTGCCTCGGATACGGGCGCATGAAACTCCGCACCTCTGGTCAGTTCCTTGAAAGCGTTAGAGTGGTTGATGTGCTCGCGCGTCCATTCCTCGTATGTATATAACGGACGCCCAGAATAGTCTTGCATGAGGTCCTTAACAAACAATTCTGGGGTAATCATTGCGGATTTAAGTCTCTCGGCTCCGGGAACGGCTTCAATAAGCCTCTTATCTATCACTGTGGCCTCCTCTTTGCGGTAGTTTTACGGATGTTGACGGAAGCCGTTCCAGCAGGGTACGCCAAAGTTGGCCGAGCGAGCGGCCCGTCCTGGCTCGGAAGGGTCCGTGCCTTCGCCTAGAATACGCGCACCATGGCGCGTTCAGGCCGCTTTCGGGGTTATCCTGGCCGTTTCCATGGCAACCTCGCGCTACTTCTCGGAGAGGAAGATGGCCGAGTTGCACGACGCGGCGCTGCGAAGGGGAGCATCGTGCTGTCATGACTGGGCCGAGCTGGAAAAGACTGCCGGGAAGATGGTCGAATCCAGCCTTGAGCTTGCCGACAGAGTGGAGTCGGCCTAGGATATCGATAGATTCCGGATCCTGGACACAGGGGCCAAGGAGTCCATTACACCAACTTTCGCGACACTACCGTTCTTGTCATATCATTCTGATGTTCGGCTCGAGTTTCAGAGGCATCGTTCCGCGACCGCGTGAAGGCACATCAATTGTTACCTAGTGATCGGAATTGGCCGATATCGATTTAGTATTTATGGCTATGAATAATCCAGCGCTAAAGCCATCGTTTACCGAGCACTCAAGCGTTTAATCTTCCTATAAATCTTAGCCTCGTCGGGGGCAATCGGATCATTTGGAAACGCCTTTTGGGCTCTCGCTACGTAGGAAAGAAAGTTCCCATAGCGAGAAAATGCAGAAGGGTCAGCATCACCCGAGGGGCATAGCCTTCTTCCCTTAATACCGAGTGGTGAATAATGTTGATACAGGGCGGAGACGCGCTTTTTTGATGCGTGTCTCCCCTCTCCCTCATTAGAACGCGCAATCGCAGTGGCCGCCTCACGGAGACGTTTGTGGTACTTTCCAACCGTAGACTGTCGAAGTCTTACAATGCGCCCGTCAAAGTCAAACCCCAGGAAACTGACTTTCTGCGCCGGATGTGCACCGGAATACGAAAGAACCTCACCCGCGCAAACGCTTTCAAAATCAAGCTGAGCAACTCCGTCGCCATCAACCCGGAACGACTTGGTTTTCTCAGGCTGCAGTTTAACGGAATCAACATCGGCCATTAGATTGATGGCCTCTACAAGTGCATCAAAGCCAGATTTTGGAACGGCAATAATAAAGTCATCGCAATAACGAAGATACAAGCCGCCAACCTGTTCAACGGCAAGCCTGACTTTCATGTCGATATTGGCCATATAGATGTTAGCGAGCACTCCGCTTGCGGCAAGACCCTGAGGAATTCCCAGCCCAATACCCGTTCGCTTCCACGGTCTGGTGATGACCTTACTTTTGTTTGCAAGAAACTCCGCCTTTGGCAAGATAACATCCAGCTTATTAAGTTCGCGAATAGACTTGGACCGAAGCTCGATAGCTGCATCGCTGATCATTTTCTCCGGAGTAGGATCGATTGCCGGCCACGGCAATTCATGTCGAGTAGCCAAATCAGCAATAGGCCAGCACGAATAGCGGAGAATATTTTTAATGACTTGATAGTGATCGTCCGGTAAGCGTCCACTGGGAAACAACGAACGCAACGACGTCATTAGATGAGCATGATTTAAGTTGTCGAAGAAGCTCTCGAAATCACCCGTAAGCACAAAAGCCGAATCTTGCTCGCGTATATAATCGAAAACCTTTTTAGCTGAGGAAATATTGCTACCAGCAGTTACGGCGCCGTCTGATGAAAGCGAAGAGCGGTACGCTACGGCAACCTCATCAAACTCTTCGGCAATAGCCTTCTTGTTATATAAGTCCGACCACAGATAAGAGTAGTACTGGAAGACGCGGTGATCGAAATGCGAGGCATAAGCGATATTACGAACCTTGCAGCTTCGCTTGCCTCCACGATACCGAACAGTAATGATCTCGTTGGAAATTAAAGGGTAGAACGCGTGATTGGAAACGTACTCTGAATCTAAAATCTTGGCCTGAACTTCGGCAAAAGAGACCCTATGATCGAAATGGGCATATGAACTTTTGGAACTATATCGAGGAATACGAGTGATATCGAACTCGACCAAAATACCCCCAAATAAATCAACCTGTCCGGATCAACAAGCGGCGGCTAACCCTCCCCGGACAGGCTAATCAAAGGCGCAGCAAGTGCAACCAACGCTTTCGCGGCCACCTAAAACAATGCTTGCCTATGCGATACTAGACGAAAGCGAGGAATTGGTACTTATGACCATCGAGGCTCTTATCCAGCTAGCAGCAGGCAACGCTGGTGTCAATGTTGCGAACGTCGGAATTTCGTCGTTTGCGATATTGACGGCAGTAGCGTACCCCATCGCCAGTTCGCGATGGGCACCAAGCTTTATTCCCCATTCTTGCTTTGCTTAAACAGGTTATAAGAAATCGGCTCATGCAGTTAACAGCGCCTTGATGCACACCCAATTGTCTTGACGGCGGTCGCATCGAAAATGCCGATGCGTCTCTACGGATACAAGCGCCTCCTCATCTAATGCATGCACACGGTCCGCGAGACAAAATCGCCGACAACACCGTGAAAATCCCGATATGCATAATCTAGAAGTTTGGATGCACAGACAGGTGGAGTGGCATTGTTCAGCATG
Source organism: uncultured Collinsella sp. (assembly GCA_938023705.1). Classification (GTDB taxonomy): domain Bacteria; phylum Actinomycetota; class Coriobacteriia; order Coriobacteriales; family Coriobacteriaceae; genus Collinsella. The sequence continues at coordinate 4,280 of CALJDJ010000087.1, read as the reverse complement.
GCCGCTTCGCACTCCTCGCCGACGGGCGCATCGCCGAGGGCGAAGACATCAGCGCACAGCGAGGCAGAGGACCAACTCCTCCCCCTCCCCAACATTCCCCAGAAAGTTCCCTGATGTTGACTGGGGTTCCCGTAAAATAAACCCCAACAAAATATGTGCGGAGTGCTGGCCTGGAGCTGCCTTCGGACCCTATTGGCTGCACACCGAGAGGCTCCGCTATGAAACGATCCCTTTACTACCTGCTCTGCGCGATCGCGTGCACGTCCATGGTCGGCGCGACGATGCCCATGGCAGCCATTGCGGAGGCGATTCAGCCTCAAGAAACCGCCGAGCAGCAAGCGCAAGCCGACGCCACGAGCAGCGACACAGACAAGGCCGAAGACGGCAACAACACAAATACGGCAGCAGATTCCGCAGAGGACAGCACCGCAACATCCACCGACACCAGCGCAGTCAACACGGAAATCGCTGACGGCACCGCCGCCGCAACCGGCACCCCAGCCCCAACCCTCCGAACCCAAGCCACCCCCACGCCCGAGGCCATCTCCACCACGTCACAAACCACCTACGCCCACTCCGCCACGGCAACCCAAAACGGCGTCACCTTCACCGTCTCGTGGAACGACGCCCCCGCGGGCACCGCGACGACCTTCCACGTAACCCAAGCCAACGGCTCGTCCCAGGCCAAGGCGCGCATGGACGTACCCACCTATTGGGACGGCGGCAGCCAGGAAAGCGTTTGCGACCCGTCGCGCGCGGCATGGGGCAGCTACTACAGCCTGGGCACCACGGGCCACGACTTTACCTTCGACTTCACGGCATCGGGCACGTACCGCATCTACTTCTACTTTATGGACAACGACAGAAACGACCCCCAAAACGACAAGGGGATCTACTACCTGCGCACCACGGCGGAGGTGACCGTAAACGACGCCGCCCGCCCAAGCGTCACGCAGATAGTCAACAACGCCGTGGACCTGTGCAGGCAAGAGACAAACGGCTCGGAATACGACATGGCGCTGTGGCTCCACGACTGGACGCTCGACCAGCTGGAGTACGACCACAGCCTCAACTGGTGCTCGGCCGAAAGCGGCCTCACGCGCCACCAGGGCACATGCGAGAGCTACCAGCGCATCTACTCCAAGCTCCTTGACGCCGCGGGCATCGCCAACGGCCGCATCACCGGCAACGGCCACACCTGGAACGTCGTAAAGATCGACGGCAAATGGTGCCAGATGGACCTAACCTGGGACGACACCAGCGACAACTGGTACGGAGACCTGGACCAGCGCCATCTGTACTTTGGGCTGACCGACGAGCTCATGGCAATCGCCCACTCCGACCACACGGCAAACTACCAAAAGGACGGCTACGCCTACCGCTCGACCGACCTATCCAACAATTACTTTGTGCGAAATGACAAGGCCGATGAATGGGCAGAGAAGTATGCCGACCGCATTGGTATACCAGTGTGAAATATAGACTGTCAACATCAGTTAAAGAAAGAGCCTGGCCCCATTTCATTGGAGTCAGGCCCGATTTGGTCTCTTGACAATATCCTGCTCATATTAAAAAACCGGAAGAGAAGTGCTCCATTCGCTATGACCTCAAAGAAATCATTTGATTCTTATCGTTTACCCTGAGATGGCCTTTTTGTTTTGGAACCACTACCAAACTGTTTGATCTTATTGGCGCAAAGCTCTGTTAGTGGCTCACCGATTGCTGCTTTGTAATTGAAACCAAGAAGTTGCATGGTTCGGAGGGTATCAGCGGAAATTAGCTGACGAAACTGGTCAAACGCCATCGCCGTTGCGTTAGGCGAGGATGGTTCTTCACCGTCCGATTGCATTGAAACAAATATCTCCAATACGCGGGCGATGGTAGCATCAAGGCTCTGAATATCGTCATCGCTAATCTGAACGCGCTCAAGCTCCGCCTTATACGCTTGAGCGATTCTTAAAGCCTCAGAGCGCTCTTCAAGAAGCTCATTGACAAGTTCATCATATGCGGCGCGCACTGAGGCGGTGTCCTTATCTCCCTTAATTGCTTTAACCTTTGTCGCAACAGCAGAGGCCGTACCTTTTGCCGCAAGAACAGCGAGAGAACTCCCAAGATCAACTAAAGCCTGCGTTGTATATGCATCCATGGCTTACCTTTCATTGTTAAAACGCTAGCCTTTATTGATATAAGACTAGCGCAACGTTCTTAGCGTAAAAAAGATGCCGTCAACCGTTTTGATACGGCATAAGCATATCAAAATCAATTGGAAGACCAAGTTCATAGTGGCTAAACGGCGATACAGCAAGCTCATCCAGAACGCCATCTCCCCGACGGACCCAGGATTTTCCCTTTGCACATACAAAGGCAATCTCGACCAGCGGATGTCGATGCATTCCGTAAAAGCCGCCCATATCGATAGCTACCGAATGAAGTCCCGGAGGGATCAAATCGAGTATTTTCCTGTATTGATATGGGGATTCCAAATCTTCACCCTTGCAGCATCCCGCTCCATGAGTAACGACAATTGTCGCAACTACCTCATATACGGGAAGATCACTGTCGTTGCGAATCGCAATGCGCGACTCACCAGTAGGATCCCTTTCGAGCCATGCAGCAATTGAAGATGGCTGCGCTAACTTCTCAGCCATTTCCTGACGCTCATCTTGTTCATTCATATGCCTTGTGTCGCGCAAAACAACATATACCGTTAGGCAAAGTGTAACAAATGCACAAATTACTTGAACAACAGCACAAAAAGCGGCCATAAGCAATAACCTTCCCTCGGCACAGAATGAAACCAAGAATCAGCCCGCCGCTTACACACCGGTCGTTATTCGAAAAGCAAACCGTCAAGCCAAGTTACTAGATATATCACAATCTTGATGCTAATAATTTAACCAGCTCATCTGATGGTCCGTTTTTTCTGATGCGGCTGTAATCTCTCACATCAGTTAAGACTAAACCGCCTGCAGACTCACAGAAAACAGCGTGCGAAGGCGCGGCATTGACGCTTGCCTTAATGCTAGATTTATTTTGGCGTAAAAGAAGCGGACGGCAAGAAGGCTGTTTCTTCTTTTTCCGATAGCTTCTCTTGGTGCATGCCATCATGAACCTCCTAAAGGCTAATCACGCAATAGCTTTTGCGCAAAGAGCGTGATTGACAATATCATGAAGCAATAGGTAGAGATTTACATCAGCGATTCCGAGCTTATTTGGCCTGTTAGATGTTACATACAAGATTCCCATAATTGAATTATTCGAACCGTCTCGGGCAACAAGTCTAGAAATCATCATGCAACGATCATCGGATCCGAAATGTTCGGAATTAACGTCGTTATCCAACTGTCCGCAGTCTCTGGCTTTTTCAACATCGGGACAAAGTATGACGATATCATTTGACAGCTCTTTTTCGTGAAGCATAATCACGAGCTTGCTATTCATTGAAAGAGGCCGGGAATGTTGAAATCTCGTTTTATTCAATGCCCCTCCCCTAGCCACCGTTGCGTAGCCAACTTCATGATCCGATTTTCCGGGACGCGCAAGCCTGATGGCGCAGCCTATTCCGTCTTTTGGGCGAAAAATTGAAAAACAGGAAGCAACGCCATCGCAGCAGACAGTTGCCAATTCACGTAAATTAACATCAGGATTTTGAGTCTGATTCTCAACTTGGTAGTTAAGACTCTGAAGTTCGTCGAGCACATTCACATAGCGAAAGCCCTGCCTAATTGAATGCGCGGCAATCCATATTGCCACCAAACAAGTTACGATAAGCGAAAAAGTAAATAATTCTCTAGTCGCATAAGTTCCAAGGTAGTCAAGGATCCAAGGAAGTTTTCCATCTGTTAATAGCTTTTCTGCAAAAAGAGTAGGCAGCCAAACAAATATCCCACCGAAGCCAATTTTCTTTAGGGCGTCCAGAATCACTAGAGGCATGCCTCTGTTGAGTCCTACACTATAAAAACGAAAACAGGAATACTCGCGCTTCCCTCGTCTACCGTAGTTCAACCAATCATCAAAAGAATATCTATCAATCATGCCATCGCCTCCCGCCACTACAATTTACATTAAAGCATTGTGAGGTACTCCCCCAGCTCTTCCTCCCAGTCGGGCATGCGGAAGCCGACCGACTCGAGCCTGGACAGGTCGAGCGCGGAGTGGACCGGGCGCGGGGCGATGGGGCCGGCGGCATTTGCGTAGTAGTCGGTGGTGCTGACGGGGACCACCTTGTCCCCGTTGCCGTTGGCGGCCTCGAAGACGGCGCGGGCGATGTCGGCCCAGGA
>CALJDJ010000086.1 GCA_938023705.1 uncultured Collinsella sp. | reverse complement strand
CGGTACACAATGATTATTTAATCCCCGTCCCAGAAAAATCATCCTCGAAGTAACTAAAAGAGCCCCGTCCCAGGTGAGCTATTTGAGAAGTTGGACCATGGCGTTGACGAATTTTTGGACTTGGAGGGTGGGCTCAAGCGGGTAGTGCAAATAGACCGGCACCTCGCGGCCACATAGGAACGGTACGCCCACAAAGGCCGGGTGCACGCCCGACCACGCTCCGCAGGTGAGCACCGCATCGCCCTTTTCCTCCGCTTCGTTAAAGAGCGCAAAGTCAAAGCTGTCCACGTCGATCACGTCCACGCCGCCGTCGGCCAACAGGTCGATGCGCAGGCTGTCCATGGCGTCGTTGCCGTGACGAAGCACGCGCAGGCGCATGCCCTCCAAGTCGGCAACCGTGATGCGCGTCTTGCGCGCAAGCCGGCTTGTGCGCGGCACGTCGATATAAAACGGCACGGTAACGATGCGGAGCTTTTGGCAGGCGTCACCCCAGCGCGGGGTCGAAAAACTCGACTGCACTACATCCACCTCGCGCCCCAAGCTGCGCATGACGGATTCACGCTCGTCATAGAGGTCGTTCACCGGCACGATCTCGAAGCGCAGCGATGGTTCCAGCTCGTGTACGCCCGTCCACATCGACAGCGTCTGACGCCCCGGGCACATCATCGACACGCCCAGGCGCACGGCGCCGCCATCGCCCGCCGCGCGTCGGGCGCGACGCAGGGCATCCTCGGACTGGCGCATAATCGAGCGCGCGTCGTCCACCAGAAGCGCCCCCGCCGGCGTCACCTTGACGCCCGAATGCGAGCGCTCGAACAGCGTGATGCCAAACTCGGCCTCGAATCTTGACACCTGTTTGACGAGTGCCGGGGTCGACACGCGCAGTTTTGCCGCGGCGCGCGAGAAGCTTCCCAGCTCAGCGGCGGCCGCTATGGCCTCGAGTCGTCGATCGTACACGTCAATCTCCCGTTTCCAGACGTATGGACATGCGCTGCCGAAGGGGGTCGTTTTGGCAGGTCACACACTCAATTAAGAACAAATTGCCTTGCGTGCTGTAAACCATAGGTTTACGCCATTCTAACAAATATGCAATTCACCTGCGCAAATGCAAAGCATACGATAACCAGCGAAAACCACGTGGGTCGATTAATGGGAGCGACCCACCGGGAGGCACAAGAAGGGAAGTTCCTATGAGCAACTGGCTTAAGCTCGAGGGCGATGTCTGCGCTGTGACCGGCGCACTCGGCGGCATGGGCGTCGAGATCTGCCGCGAGTTCGCCCGCAACGGCGCCAACGTCGTCCTGCTCGACCTGGACGAGGAGAAGGTCAAGGCCGCGGCCGCCGACCTCGCCGCCGAGTTTGGCATCCACGCCGAGGGCTACAAGATGAACGCCACCGACGAGGCCGAGGTTCAGGCCGCTGTCGATGCCACCATCGCCGACTTCGGCCGCGTCGACGTCCTCGTCAACACTGCCGGCATCCTGCGCTTCGCAGCCATGGAAGACCTGCCGCTGAGTGACTGGAACGAGGTCCTCAACGTCAACCTCACCGGCTACTTCATCACCTCGCAGCGCTTTGGTCGCGAGATGATCAAGGCCGGCCATGGTCGCCTGGTGCACATCTCGACCGTTGCCAGCCACTCCCCCGAGACGTTCTCGGGCGTGTACAGCTCCACCAAGGCGGGCGTCAACATGATGTCCAAGATGCTGGCTGCCGAGTGGGGTCCCTACGGCGTGCGCTCCAACTGCGTCGAGCCCTGCTTCGTCAAGACCCCCATGTCGGCAAGCTTTTACGCCGATCCCGAGGTCGAGAAGAGCCGCAGCCGCCTCATCGCCACGCGCCGCATCGGCGAGGTCAGCGATATCGCCAACGCCGTCATGTTCCTGGCGTCCACGCGCTCGGACTTTACCACCGGCGACGCCATCAAGGTCGACGGCGGCTTCTCCAATATGATGGGCGACCTCACCGCCAAGCCCGGCGGCCGTCGAGCCTTTGCCGACAACTACCTCAAGAACAAGGGTGTCGAGCTTTGGTCCGACGAGTCTGGCGTCGCAAAGCCCACTGACCAGTAAACCAGCCTGACAGGGAGGCCCCGCGGACGTGTCCGCCCCTCCCCCGCATCGATTAGAAAGAGTCCAATGGCTTCCACCAACTCCAACAAGGGTCGCGCCGTCGTGCTTTCCGCCGCGTGCGTCACCATGTTCTTTATCAGCTCCATCGCGCTGTATTCCGTCGTGAGCAAGAACCTGCTCGCCGTCTACCCCGAGTGGTCCAGCGCCCTTACCTGGGCTTTCCCGGTCTTTCAGACCATCATGGCCGTGACAGGCATCTTCGCCGGCCGCATCTCCGATAAGATCGGCCCCCGCAACGTCGTGATCGCCGCCGCCGTGTGCTACGGCCTGGGCTGGTTCATGTCTGGCACCGTCACCGAGCCGTGGCAGTTCTGCCTGTGGTTCTCGCTCGTCGCCGCCATCGGCAACGGCCTGGGTTACAACCCGGCGCTCACCACCGGCCAAAAGTGGTTCATCGACAAGAAGGGCCTGGCCTCCGGCATCACCCTGGCCGCTTCGACCGCCGGCCCCGCCGTGCTGTCCCCGGTGCTCGCCTCGCTGCTCATCCCGAGCCTGGGCATCTTTGGCGCCCTCAAGGCACTCGGCGTCATCTTCTTTGCGATGATCGCCGCCTCCGCCCTGTTCCTGAAGGCCCCCGAGGCCGGTTGGCTGCCCGAGGGCTTCGAGGCCCCCAAGGGCGGCGCACACGCCGGCACCTTCGGCGACCTCACCCCGGGCGAGATGGTCAAAACCCCGCGCTTTTGGATCCTCATCGTCACCTTCGCCTTTGCTGCCACTGCAGGCACCCTGCTCGTGGGCAAGGTTGCCTCCATCGCCGCCGTCCAGCTCTTCGCCGACCCCACGTGCGCCGCAGCTGTCGCCCTCGGCGGTGTAGTGGTCTCCGTCAACACCTGCGCCAACCTGGTCGGTCGTCTGTCCTTTGGCCAGATCATTGACAAGCTCGGCGCCTACAAGTCGCTGCTCATCAGCCTTGTCGTCACCATCGTCGCGCTCGTCATCATGTCGATGAGCTTTACGCAGAGCATGTTCTTTGTGGCGCTCGCCCTGCTCGGCTTTAGCTTTGGCGCCCTGCTCGTCATCTACCCGCCGCTTACCGGTGGCGCCTTTGGTACCAGCAACATCGGCGTCAACTACGGCATCATGTTCCTGGGCTACGCCGCTTCTACCTGGATCAGCCAGCCCATCACTGCCGTGCTGTATCACGCTGAGGCCGGCAGCGCCGCCTACCAGCAGTCCTTCTACGGCGCCATCGTGATCGCCGCCATCGCCGTCGTGCTCACCGTCTACATGATGGTCTCCGACAGCAAGAAGAAGTCCGCCTAGTTTTACCGATGCGACAAAGGGACAGTCCCTTTGTCGCATTCCACCGCCACCAGTATTAAGGAGTCGAAATGTCTGAGCTCAACCCCGTCCGCATTGCCGTCATCGGCGCCGGCGCCATGGGCCGCAACCACATCCGCTTTGTCACCGAGGAGCCCGAGGCCGAGCTCGTCGCCATCGCCGACGCCTTTGAGGGCGCCCGCGCCACGGCCGAGGCCGCCGGCGTGCCGTTCTTCACCGATCCCGCCCAGATGATGGACGAGGTCAAGCCCGAGGCCGTCATTATCGCCACGCCCAACGACCTGCATCTGGGCGTTGCCCGCGAGGCCGTGAAGCGCAACATCGTGCCGCTGGTCGAAAAGCCGATCTCCAACGACCTCGAGGATGCCCAGGCCTTCGCCGCCGAGGCCGAGACCGCCGGCGTGCCCGTGCTCGTGGGTCAGCACCGTCGCCACAACCCCTTCGTCAACAAGGCCAAGGAGATCATCGAGTCCGGCGAGCTGGGCAAGCTCACCGTGTCGAGCTTCCACTACATGATCTATAAGAACGACGAGTACTTCGATGTCGAGTGGCGCCGCAAAAAGGGTGCCGGCCCGATCCTGGTCAACCTGGTGCACGACGTCGACCTGCTCCGCTACCTGCTGGGCGAGCCCGTTGCCGTCCAGGGTATGCAGTCCAGCGCCGCCCGCGGTTTTGAGACCGAGGACTCCGCCGTAGTCAACGTCCGTTTTGCCGACGGCGCGCTCGCGAGCATGACCATCTCTGACGCCACCGCCAGCCCCTGGAACTGGGAGGCGACCGCTCGCGAGGACCCGCAGTACCGTCCCTTCGACGCCGACGCTTACTTTATCGGCGGCACCAAGGGCGCCCTGTCGCTGCCCCGCCTGCACCAGTTCTCCTACGATGGCGCCTCCAACTGGCACAAGCCGCTGCAGATGGAGATTCCGGCCGTCGACCCAGCGCTGCCGCACAAGATGCAGCTCAAGCACTTTGTAAAGGTTGTCCGCCGCGAGGTCGAGCCCGTCGTGACGCCGGCCGACAACGTCAAGACGCTCACGCTTCTCAACGCCATCAAGGAGGCCGCCGAGACCGGCCAGCTCGTCGAGCTGTAATGCCTCGAGCGCGGGCCGGGGCACGCTGAGCCCCATGCGCGCCCCTCGGTTCGCCACCGACAAGTCCCTCTTCTTTGCCCCGCGAGCAGCCTCCTGCCCGCGGGGCATTTTGCTACCTTGCCGACGATTTTTCTGGAGCAGGAGCCATTTTGTACCTCGGATTGATTCGTTCGCCACGAAATGGGCCTATCTACTACGTTTAACCGATTGCCCTCAACCATGCCAAATTTCGAGAAATAAAAACCGCAGGTAGACAGGTTGCGCGTTCTCGGAAAACCGGGGATGGTCGACCCATACGGTTCAAACGTAGTAGATAGGCCGTTTTCATGGCGCGGCCCCAAAACAGTCTTTTGGGACGGGTGGTATCCTTGGTAGCCCTGTGCCGCAAACGCACCTCAAACGCAAGGAGTCCCATGGATCTTATCGCCCAGCTCGCCCGCGAGCTCAACCTTAAGGCCGCCAATGTCGAGGCGGTCGTCAAGCTCATCGACGAGGGCAACACCATCCCCTTTATCTCGCGCTACCGCAAGGAAGCCACGGGCGGCATGGACGACGTCGCCCTGCGCGCACTCGACGAGCGCCTGTCCTACCTGCGCAATCTTGAGCAGCGCAAAGAGGACGTCATCCTGCTCATCGACGCCCAGGGCAAACTCACGCCCGAGCTCGAGCAGCAGATTCGCGAGGCCACGCAGCTCCAGCGTGTCGAAGACCTCTACAAGCCCTACCGTAAAAAGCGCATGACCCGCGCGCAGAAGGCCCGCGAGGCCGGCCTGGAGCCGCTCGCCAACATGATCATCATGCAGGCCTCGGCCAAGGGCAGTGCGCTCGACGCCGCCGCGGCATACGTCAACGAGGAGGCTGGCTTCGACACGCCCGAGAAGGCACTCGCCGGTGCCGCCGACATCGTGGCCGAGACGGTGGCCGAGGACCCCGAGAACGTCGCCGACCTGCGCGCCTTTACGCAAAACACCGCCGATATCGTCGTCGAGGCGACCGACCCCGCGGAGAAGACTCCCTACGAGCCTTACTACAACTTTGACGAGCCGCTGCGCCGCATCCCTAACCACCGCGTGCTGGCTATCGACCGCGGTGAGCGCGAGGGTAAGCTCCGCGTGCGCGTGAACGTCGACGGCGCTGCCGCCACGGCGCGCCTCGGCAGCCGTTGGCCCCGACGCCAGGGCGTGTTTGCTCCCATCTTCGATGCCGCCATCGCCGATGGTTACAAGCGCCTCATGGCCCCCTCGCTGGAGCGCGAGGCCCGCGCCAAGCTCACCGTCCGCGCGCAGACCGAGGCCATCAACGTCTTTGCCAAGAATCTTGAGGGCCTGCTCTCGGCACGCCCCGTGCGCGGCGCCCGCGTGCTCGCGCTCGATCCGGGCTACCGCACTGGCTGCAAGGTCGCCGTCATGGACGAGACCGGCAAGCTGCTCGACCACGGCGTGGTCTACCCCACCAAGCCGCGCCACGACGTCGCCGGCACCAAGCGCGAGCTCGCCCGCCTCGTCAAGAAGGACGGCGTCAACACCATCGTCATCGGCAACGGCACCGCCAGCCGCGAGACCGAGGAAGTCGTCTCGGAGTTCATTGCCGAGCAGGCGCCCAGCCTTCGCTACACCATCGTCAACGAGGCCGGCGCATCGGTGTACTCCGCCTCCGAGCTCGCCAGCCAGGAATATCCCGACCTGGACGTCACCGTACGTGGCGCCATGAGCCTGGGCCGCCGCCTGCAAGACCCGCTGGCAGAGCTCGTCAAGATTCCGCCCCAGTCCATCGGCGTGAGTCAATACCAGCACGACCTTGACCAGGCCGAACTCTCGCGCACCCTGGGCCACGTGGTGGAGGACGTCGTTAACCGCGTGGGCGTCGACGTGAACACCGCGAGCGCGAGCCTGCTGGGATACGTATCGGGCATCACGCCGAGCGTGGCCAAAAACATCGTGGCTTTCCGCGAGGAAAACGGCGCCTTTACCGATCGCCGCCAGCTCAAGAAGGTCCCCAAGCTGGGACCCAAGGCATATCTCAACGCCGCGGGCTTCCTGCGCATCAGCGGCGGCAAGAACCCGCTCGACGCGACAAGCGTCCACCCCGAAAGCTACGAGGTGGCCACGGCCGTCCTGGAGCGTGCCGGCGTTGCGGCAAGCGAGCTCAGCCGCGGCGGCGTGCCCGACATCGAGCGCCGTCTGGGCAGTATCTCGGCGCTGGCAAGCGACCTGGACTGCGGCACCCTCACGCTCATCGACATTGTCAACGAGCTCAAGAAGCCCGGCCGCGACCCGCGCGACGACGCGCCCGAGGTGGTCTTTAGCCGCTCGGCACTTTCCATCAACGACCTGGAACCCGGCATGGAGCTCAAGGGCACGGTGCGCAATGTCGTCGACTTTGGCGCCTTCGTCGACGTGGGCGTGCATCAGGACGGCCTCGTGCACATCTCCAAACTGGCCAACCGCTTCGTCAAGCACCCAAGCGACGTGGTGCACGTCGGCGACACGGTCAAGGTGTGGGTCGAAAAGGTCGATCGCGACCGCAAGAAGATCTCGCTCACCATGGTGCAGGGGAAATAAACCGCCAAAGCAAGGGTACCCCCTGTAGCGACGTGCAAAATCGCGAGTATTCTGCAATTTCCGCCGCTCCGAACGCCCCTCAGAGGCAATAAAGTCACAAACAGCCCCCGTTTTAGCGTCGTCAGAGCCAAAACGGGGGCTGTTCCGTGCTTCAACCAGCTGGTAAAAGCCTTTACCTTGCTGAATACTCTCAATTTTGCACGTCGCAGGCGGGGGTACCTTTGCCTACGGCAGGATATGGAAGCCGAGTGCTAACTTGCCGGCAAGCTCGTGTCGGCAGCCCCGGCCTTTCCTTTACCTAGCGCGACCCTCGCGAAGCGTGTGAGCGATAGGGAAAGGAAAGGCCGGGGCGAACAACCCGCGGCGCAGCCAGTGTTCGCGTTACGGCAAGATATGGAAGCCCAAAGCGGCGATATCCTTGGCAAAGCCGCGCACGGTGTCGAGCGAGACCTCGTACGGATCGCGACCGATGTTCTTGCGCTTGGCCAGGATGCTGTTGGGCACCGTGATGATCTGGCAACCGCAGGCCTGCGCCTGGTAAATGTTGATGAGCTCGCGCGTGGATGCCCACAGGACCTCGCAGTTGGGCTTGGCGGCGGCCGTCTTGACCGACTCCGTCACAAACGGAATGGGATCGACGCCGGTGTCGGCGATGCGACCGGCAAAGAGCGAGATGATGGACGGCGTCTCGGCGTCAACGGCCTCGACCATCTCGTCGACCTGCGTAGGCGTAAAGATGGTGGTGACGTTGACCTTGATGCCGTCGGCCGAAAGCTTGTGCACCAGCTCGGCGGTGGACTCGCCCTTGGTGGTCACGCACGGAATCTTGACGTAGACGTTCTCGGCCCAGGCAGCAATCTCGCGGGCCTCGACCTCCATGGTCTCGACGTCGTCGGCAAAGACCTCAAACGACACGGACACATCGGTGATGTGGGCCAGGACCTCCTTGGCAAACGCGCGGTAATCCGTCACGCCGCCCTTCTTCATAAGGGACGGGTTGGTCGTGAAACCCTGAACGTTGCCGCTCTCGTACATGTCGAGCATGCCCTCGAGGTTTGCACCGTCAGCGAACACCTTGATTGCCATCTGCCTGATTCCTTTCGTTAGCATACGGCCGATAAACTGCTAAACACTTTATCTACGTTTATCAAGGCGTGAACTGCGGTTTTTTATCTTCTCGGCGAACGGTTTTGCAGATTTACCATTTTTATATCGACGCCCCAGCGGCAAAACGTTTTTGCCGATCATTGCGTTTGATTCCGTTCACGGAACAGAAGCAGCGCCTCGCCGGCTCATATTCACAATCGCTCCAAAGCAAAAAGCGGTGACGCCTCGATTGAGACGTCACCGCTTCCGTGTAGGAGCCGGTTATCGGAGCTCCGCCCGATTAGGGCTTAACGTATGCCTGGATTACTCTTCCTCAACGTGATTGATCACAGCACCCTTGGTGTGGATGAAGTTGGGGACGAAGGCAACGACCAGAAGGACAGCGAGAATCGCGTAGACACCGGTGGTACCGAAGGCCTCGGCAGCGCGGCCAAGCGTAATACCAATGACGGAGAAATCGAAGTCGCCGAACGTAGTGTTCTTGAAGCCAAAGACGTCAAGAACGGGCAGGAGCAGGGCCGGGGCAAAGGTGATGAGCAGGCCGTTGACGAAAGCGCCAAGAGCTGCGCCCTTGCGACCGCCGGTAGCATTGCCGTAGATGCCCGCGGTAGCACCGCAGAAGAAGTGGGGAACCATGCCCGGGATGATGAAGATGCCCAGGGTAGCGCCCACGATGAACATACCGACCACGCCACCGATAAAGGAAGCGACAAAGCCGAGGATGACGGCGGTGGGAGCATAGGGGAAGAAGACGGCGCAGTCGACGGCGGGGATGGCACCGGGGATCAGCTTGTTGGAGATGCCCTGGAAAGCCGGGACCAGGTCGGCAAGGATCATACGAACGCCGTTATAGACGATGGTGACACCAACGGCGAAGGACAGGGCACAGGTCAGGGCATAGACAATCACGTTGTCGCCGCCAGCGGTCTTGGTAACGACCGCAGGATCTGCAATGTAAGCGGCGAAAGCGGTAACCAGGTAGAAGAAGGCCATGGTAAGAGCCGTGGAGATGGTAGTGTCGCGCAGGAAGGCGAACTTCTCGGGAACCTCGATCTTCTCGGTGCTGTTCTCCTCGGCGTCCTTAGCAAAAAGCGTACCGACTGCAGCGGAGATGTAATAGGCGAGTGAACCGAAGTGGCCCATGGCGATTTCATCGCCATCGGTAACCTTCTCGGTGAAACGCTGACCAACGGCGGGAAGCATAGCGCTCACGAGGCCCAGGAACATGCCGCCCACGATGACAAGCTGGACATCCTGGAAGCCAGATGCCTGCAGAACGGCAGACAGCAGGCAGGCCATAAACATGCTGTGATGGCCCGTCAGGAAGATGTACTTAAACTTGGTAAAGCGGGCAATGATAATGTTCACGACATAGCCGAGAATCAGGATCATCATGGTCTGAACGCCGAGGACGCTCTGAGCCATCGAAACGACGACCTCGTTGTTGGGCACGACGCCGGTGATGTGGAAACCGGTCTCGATGAAGGTACCCAGCGGAGCAAGGTTCTCCTGGACAACAGCAGCACCGGCAGACAGCATGATGTAACCAAGAATGGGCTTCAGGGTTCCCGTCATCACCTTGTGGGCAGGGCGCTTGAGCGCAACAAGGCCCACAAAGGCAAACAGACCCATGATCCACGCTGGCTTGGTCAGAATCGATTGGATAAACTCAAGTATGGGAAGGATGGCTTGCATCTGCGCTTCCTTTCTCTCTAACGTGGGCGCGTTTCCCTCTTCCACAGGGAACCGCCCTTTTTTGTGCCGCTTTAGGCGTTAGCGGCAGCCGCCTTGATTGCCTCGAGGGCGTCTTCGCGGATCTTCTTCTTGTTCACATAGCTGCGAACGATCACAACGTTGCCGTGGAGCTCGGGGGCGAGCTCCTTAACGGTGATGAACAGATCCGGATTTGCGGAAGAAGCACCGTTCAGGTCCATAGACTCAACGTCGGCCTTGATGCCCTCCTCCTCGCAAAGCTCCTCGACTTTGCCAGCGAGCATCAGGCTGGACCCGATGCCGTTTCCGCATACGGTGATGATATGCATGGCAACCTTCCTCTCCTACACGTGACGGTTTTCCGTCTATCCAAAAGCGGCGACGCATCGCCGTGCCATTAAGGCCTAAAAGAATGAACGCATGGTCTCCAAAACCTGCTCGGGCGTATCGCATGCGCTGAGCTTGGCAACGCAGTCCTCGTCCTCAAACATCTGCGAAAGCTCCGCCAAGCAGCCAAGATGAGCCTTGGGATCGGGTGCGCAAATACCCACGAGCACGTGAACCGGATCGAAATCCTCGTGTCCAAACGCAACGGCTGGGTCAAGCGTGACGATACAGATTCCCGCTTCGCTCACATTGCCATCTGCTTGAGCGTGGGGCATGGCGATGCCCTCTTCCAAGACCATATAGGGGCCGAATTTGTGAACCGATGAAATCATGGCGTCAACATAGCTCTGGTCGCATTTGCCAGCGTCTACGAGCAACTTACCGCATGCCCTGATCGCTTCCTCCCAGTCGGAGGCCTCGACGTGGCAGGCAACAAGCTCGGGCTTAAGAAGATCGGTCAGCATACTCGTCCCCTACTCCTCGGGCAGGATGTGAAAACCAAGCGCCTGAATGTCGCGGGCAAAGCCCTTGACCGTATCAAGCGAGTACTCAAGCAAATCTTTCCCGAAATTCTTGCGTTTGGCAAGAAGGGCATTGGGGACCGTAATGATCTGGCATCCAACGGACTCCGCCTGGAAGATATTGAGGACCTCGCGCGTAGACGCCCAGAGAACCTCGGCAGCAGGCTTAACGGCAGCCTTCTTTACGGACTCCGCCATGAGGGGCAGCGGATCGACGCCGGTATCGGCAATGCGACCGGCAAAGATGGACAGAATAGAGGGGGTCTCAGCAGAAACGGCATCGACAAACTCGTCGACCTGCTCGGGCGTAAAGATAGTGGTGACATTCACCTTGATGCCGTCGGCAGAAAGGCGCTTGACCAGCGCGGCAGTGGACTCACCCTTGGTGTTGAGCGCCGGGATCTTAACGTAGACGTTGTCTGCCCAGGTTGCGATCTCGCGAGCCTCGGCTTCCATACCTGCCTCGTCGTCGGCGAATACCTCAAAAGAGACCGACACATCAGTAATGTGCTCAAGAACCGTCTTGGCAAAAGCGCGGTAGTCGGTCACGCCGCCGGCCTTCATAAGGGAAGGATTGGTCGTGAAGCCCTGAACGTTGCCATTGTCATGCATGTCAAGCATGCCTTCGAGGTTAGCGCCGTCGGCAAACACCTTAATCGCCATGTTCGGTCCTTTCTCATCTAGCACTATTGCTATCGAAAGCCTTCTTCTTTGTTTCAAAAGCTTTTCGGCTTTCTTTTATAAACTATTTCAAAAGCCATCGAAAGCTCAATTGTCAACTTTCCGTGAACGGTCGAATATCGGGTGTGAACGTACTTCTTTTGGGCGGCACCTTCAGAATGAGACTCTTTATAGCCCGTTTACGTGCGAACTATCTGCTACGCATGCATTTGTGACATGCCATTCCGTTCTTTTGATTCATTCGAATTTGCCTTGTTCTTTTCATATCGATACGTTATATTTCGATTACGAAAGGCGCATCTTTTACCTTTTGTTCAAAAGGAGCGGCATATGGCATCTACTTCAGACCTTTCACCGGCCGAGCGTCAGCGATTTATCATGAATTGGCTGGCCGAAAAGCCAAATATCTCGGTATCCGACATCGTTCGCCGTTTTTCGGTTTCGGAAGTCACCGCACGACACGACCTCATCTCGCTGGAATCCGAAGGCAAGCTGCGTCGCGTACGCGGCGGAGCGGTATCGCTTTCTCGCTCCAACGCAATCTCGTATCCCGAGGAGCGCATCAATGTCCAAGTCGAGGCCAAGGAGGCCATCGCCGCAACCGCAGCAACTCTTGTTGATGATGGCGATGTTCTGGTAATTGATATCGGCACCACAGGCTTTTACTTCGCTAAGGCCCTCATGGACAAGCGTGAGATCACCATTATCACCGGCGATCTTGCAATCGCGAACTACGCCAGCTTCAATCTCCCCAATGCTTCGGTAGTGCTGCTGGGCGGCTCCGTGCGCAAGGGGCACCTCTATCTCGCGGGCGCACTGACGCTCGACTGCATGAGCAAACTACATGCCGACAAGGCGTTTGTCAGTGCCGACGGATTCCACCCCGACCACGGTTTTACCGTCGAGCACGACTTCTCGGCCATGATCAAGCATATGTACCTTACCAACTCAAACCAGGGCTACATGATGGTTGACCAGGGAAAGTTCAATAAGACCAGTTTTTATCAGTCCGCGCAGATCGATGACCTCGACGGCATCATCGTTGATGGAGACGACGAGGGCATCATGACGGCGGCGATCGAGAGCAGTCGCAGTCATCCCAAGCTCTATATTGCAAAATAGCTCAAATGGCCGGGTCGCCCCCACTGCGGGCAACTCGGCCATTTATTAGATCAACCCAAAGTGGCGCATCGCTGCGACGGTGCCGTCGTGTGCGACGTCGTCGGTCACGTAGTCGGCGATCGCCTTGACCTCGGGCATGGCGTTGCCCATGGCCACAGCCGTCTCGACAGCGGCGAGCATACCCAGATCGTTGCCGGAATCGCCAAAGCCAAAGGTGCGCGCGTTGCCGGTGCGACCTAGGTATTCCAGCGCTCGCGCCACGCCCACGCCCTTGTCGATGCCCTTGGGGCTCAGCTCGCGATTCTGACCACCGGTGTTGCACAGCTCAAACTCGCGCTCGATAAAGCCGTCATCGTTGGCTACGCGAGCCAGGTCGCACGCGTTAATGCACACCTTGCCTACGCGCAAGCGGCCATCGACGCGCATCTGATCAACGCCATGCACCACGCCGGCGCCTAGCAGAAATGACTGTTCGACACCAACTGGCTCAAGTGAATAGGTGGCACCGTTCGTCTCGAACAACGCCTCGCCGCCCGCCACAGTAATGCGACGCGCGAGCTCCTCAACAATGTCCTCGTCAATGCAGTCCTCGTGTGCCACGCGGCCCTCGACCTCTAGCGTGGCCCCCGCCATGGCAACGATACCCGCCGGGTTCAGCGCGCGCAGGCCATCGGCAATCAGCCACAAGGGGCGACCCGTGCAGATAAATGCCTGGTGACCCGCATTGCGCAGGCGATGAAACGCCTCGATGACTGCCTGCGAGGGGCGCACCGCCGAAAAATCCTTATCGGTCATATCGTCGGGATCGAACGACGTCAGCGTGCCGTCCACGTCAAAAAAGAGCACGGCGGAATCGGGGCACGCATCAATCATATGGGTTCCTTTCGAGGGCGATGGCAAACGAAGCATCCATCATATAATGGAGCGACGCAACCAGAGAGGTCACCCATGGAATTTTACGCAAGCTGCCCCGAGGGCTTTGAGTCCGCACTCGCCGACGAGCTTAAACGGCTCGGGCTTTCGCATGTACGCCGCCTTAAGGGCCGCGCTACGTTTGAGGGCGAGCTCGAAGAAGGCTACCGCGCCTGTCTGTGGTCGCGCCTGGCCAGCCGCGTGTTTGTGGTGCTTGGGCGCTTTGAGGCGCAGGATGCCGATGCGTTGTACGACGGCGTTTACGACATTGCCTGGGAAAACATCGTCCGCCCCGGCGCCACCATTGCCATCACTGCCCGTGGTGTGACCGAGCAGCTGCGCAACACGCGCTTCTCGGCCCTGCGCGCCAAGGACGCATTGTGCGATCGCCTGGCCGAGACCACGGGCCGTCGCGCCGATGTCGATGCTGCCGACCCCGATGTCCACCTGCTGCTTTCGCTACGCCAGCGCCGTGCGAGCATAAGCCTGGACCTTTCGGGCGACCCGCTGTTCAAGCGCCTGCCGCCCGCCGCGACTCGCGCCGGCGAGGGCGCGCACGTGCTACGCCCCGACTACGCCGCCCTGGTGTTGGCGCAGGTCGGCTGGACCGCGCTGTGCGAGCGCGAGCTGACGGCCGACGACTACGAAAACGAGGCCCTACCTACGCTGATCGACGCCTCGTGCGCCGGCGGCGGCCTGCTGCTGGAGGCCGTGAACATCCTGACCGACCGCGCCCCGGGCGCCGCACGCGAGCGCTGGGGCTTTGAGGGCTGGCAGCTGCACGATGCCGCCCTATGGGAGCAGTTGCTTGCCGAGGCACGCGGGCGCGAGGCGGCAGCGCGTGAGCGCCAGGCGCGCATCGTGGCCGCGGACATCGACCCCGCCGCCCGCAAGACCGCCGAGCGCATGGTTAAGTTTGCCGGCTACAAGCGCTTTGTCGATTTTTGCGCCGCCAAGTCTGCCACCGTGCTGGACCACGCGGGCGCCATCGCCGGTGCCGCCCTCGTCGCGGATACGACCGAGACACCGCTGTCGCTTATGCATGACGCCATGACGCTGGTCGGCGAGCTGCGCCGCGCGCCCGAGCTTGCTTCGGCACCGGTCGCCGCGCTCACCCGCGACGGCTTGCTGGCCCGCGCGCTCCATGCCGAGCCCGCGCGCTCCATTGCCGTCATGCCCAACAACGAGGAGGCGGCCGTCGAGGTTTGGCCCTCGCTCGACCACGCCGCCGCGGCATTTGAAGCTGCGACCAGTGCGGATGCCGAGGAGCAGACCGCGGACGCCGACGACGTCATCGGCGGCGAGGCCCCCGCCATGCCCGAGCCCGCTGCCACGCTCGACCTGGGCGACGGCAAGCCGCTGCCCGTGCTCATCCCCGAATCCGAGCAGTTTGCCAACCGCCTGCGCAAGAACGCCCGCCTGCGCCGCAAGTGGGCCAAGCGCGAGGGCGTGAGCTGCTACCGCGTCTACGATGCCGACCTGCCCGACTACTCCGCCGCCATCGATCTGTACGAGGGTTGCCCGCAGACGCCGGGCCGCTGGCTCGTCATCGCCGAATACGCCGCGCCCAAGACCATCGACCCCGCACTGGCCCAGGCCCGCATGCTCGACATTCTGGCCATCGCGCCGCGCATCCTAGATGTTCCGGCCGAGCACGTGCACGCCAAGGCCCGCATGCGTTCGCGCGGCGGCTCGCAGTACGGTAAGCAGGGCGCCGGCAAGGGCGGCTCGGGCGAACGCGCCAACATCGCGCGCCGTCGCCTACCGCTCATCGAGGAAGGCGGCCTCACCTTTGCCGTCAACTTTGACGACTACCTGGACGTGGGCATCTTCCTGGACCACCGCGTCACGCGCAATCTGGTGCGTGAGCACGCCAAGCAGGCGCGCCGCTTCCTCAACCTGTTTGCCTACACCGGCACTGCCACCTGCTATGCGGCAGACGGCGGCGTCGAGGAGACCGTGACGGTTGACCTCTCGAACACCTATCTGGACTGGGCCGAGCGCAATATGCGTCAGAACGGCTTTGTGGGCCCGCAGCATCACTTTGTGCGCGACGACGTGCTCGCCTGGATTCGCGACCAGCGTCAGACGCGCAACCGCTGGGACCTGATCTTTGTCGACCCGCCCACGTTCTCGAACTCGTCCAAGATGGGCCGCCGCACCTGGGATGTTCAACGCGACCATGTTGAGCTTTTGGCCGGCGTGTCGCGCCTGCTCGCACAGGGCGGTCATGCCATCTTTAGCTGCAATCTGCGCGGCTTCCGCCCCGAGACGCGCAAGCTCGCGCGCGCGGGCGTTGTGCTGGAGGACATTACGGCGCAGACCATCCCCGAGGACTTCGCACGCAACCAAAAGGTGCACCATTGCTATATCGTGCGCCGCCTGCCCATCGAGGACGCCATGGCCGAAGTCGGCTTTAGCGCCGAGGAGATTGCCGAGCGAACCGAGGAGCTGCGCAACCCCGAAGCCCGCAAGCCTCGCGCAGCATCGACCGCGCACGCGCAGGCCGGCGACCGAGGACCGCGCGGCGACGGCAAGTCTGCCGGTGCAGGCAAGCCCAAAAAGAAGAAGTTCTACGCCAGCAAGCCCAAGGGCAAATAAACAAGGTTGCGGTGGAATAGTTCCTAAAAATGCCTGGTAAAGGCCCAAACAGGAACTATTTCACCGCAGCTCATAGTGGGATGGCGGGTGCCGTCCTACCCTTGGGTGACCAGGCGATAGCCGATACCCACGTGCGTCTGGATGTAGCGCGGGTGCGCGGGGTCGGACTCGATCTTCTTGCGCAACGTGCCCATAAAGACACGCAGGCTCGCCAGGTCGCTCTTGGTCGCCGTACCCCAAATCTCGTGCAGGATAAATTGGTGCGTCAGCACCTTGTCGGCGTTGTGTGCCAGCAGGCACAAGAGCTTGTACTCGATCGGCGTCAGATGCAGCTCCTCGCCATCCATCATGGCGATGCCGGCATCAAAATCGATATGCAGCTCACCGGTATCGAACGAGCCCTCGGAGGCAACGCCGCCCGTTTGTGCATACGAAAGGCGCCTGAGCGTGGTGCGAATGCGCGCGAGCAGCTCCTCGACCGAAAACGGCTTAGTCAGGTAGTCATCGGCGCCGGCATCGAGCGCTCGGATCTTGTCCGCGTCCTCGCTGCGCGCCGAAACCACAATGATCGGCATGCCCGACCACGCGCGCACCGACTCCACCACCTTGACGCCGTCCATATCGGGCAGGCCCAGATCGAGCAGCACAATGCTCGGCGCCTGCGACGAAGCGGCGGCGATGGCGGCGTGGGCGGTCTCCACAGCCATATGGCGCAAACCGTGCGCCTCGAGCGCGGCGACGATAAGGTTGCGGACGGCGGGATCGTCCTCAACGACCAAGATGAGCGGTTTCACGGCAGAGTTCGGCACAGCGCTACTCCTTATCAAACGAAACGTCGGCGGCGGGAAGCTCAATCGTAAAGACCGAACCGTGAGGGTCCGCCGCGGTAACCTCTATGCTACCGCCATGTGCCAGCGCAATGGAGCGGCAGAGCGAAAGCCCCAAGCCCACACTGCGGCAGCTGTCGGCCAGGCCATGGTTGGCGGTGTAGAACGACTCAAAGATCCGCTCGCGGTCCTCGGGCGCAATGCCCGGGCCATCATCAGCAACCGAGCACGCCACGCATCCATCATGGACGCCAATCGAGATTACGATATGCGAGCCCGCGGGCGTATAGGCGATGGCGTTGTTCACCAGATTGACCACCAGCTGCACCATCAGGCGCGCGTCGACGTTGACGAGCGCCGGCTCATCGCACGCCACCACCTTAAGGTCGTGCTCGCGCACGGCAGGGTTCACGTGGCGCAGCGCCTCCTCGACGATATCGTCCATGAGCTCGAGCGTGGTCGACAGGCGCATACCGCCACCCTCGAGCTTGGTGATGGCGAGCAGATTCTCGACAGTGGCGTTGAGCCATTGCGCGTCCGAGCGAATGGATAGGAGCATGCCGCGGCGTGTCTGGTCGTCGAGCACGGCCGTGCCGGTCGAGCCCTGGTCGAGCAACACGTCGGCATTACCCGAAATACTGGTGAGCGGCGTACGCAGGTCGTGCGAGATGGAGCGCAGCAAGTTGGCACGCAGCTGTTCGTTTTTGGCGAGCACCGCCGCTTCCTCGCGAGCCTCCATGGCGCGGGCGCGATCGAGCGCCAGCTCGCCTTCGCTCACGATGGCATCGGCAAGCGTCCGCTCCTCGGGCGTCAGCGCATCGGGCTCGGCGACAATGGCGAACACCCCCACCACCGAGGCGGGATCGCCCGCGCGCACCATGGTGTCGCCCGAGCGCACGGTCAGGTATATGCCGTAGAACGCCGAGGCGCCATAGGTGGCATCGAGCGGCGTTCCCACATAGGCGGACGCCGAGAGCCGCGGCGGCATCTGCGGCGCCAGCTGGTGTACCGGCGCGGCATCGCCCACGGCCGTGTACGTCGTGCGCGGCAGCAGGTCATCGTTATCGGCATCGGCGCTATACCACACGACCGGACAGTCCGAAAGACGCGCCAGCTGCGTTGCCATAGCGTGCACAATCTGTTGCTGATCGCCACACCGCTGCAGCATGCGGTTGGTCTCGAGCACCATCTGCGTGCGACGGTCGCTGGCGGCGGCCTGCGCCAAGGCGCGGCGCAGGGCCAGCGCGATCGAGCTCGATACGAGCGAGACCGCAAACATGATAAAGAACATGCCGGGATAGACGCGGTCGATAAACGACAGCGCGTAGCGCGGGTCGACAAACAAGAAGTTGTAGAGCGCCACGGCGGCAGCCGAGCTCAGCAGGCAGTACAGGCGGCTCCAGGTAAAGAAAGCGCACAGCTGCACGGCAAACACATAGACGATCATGATGCTCGGCGCGAGCCCCGGATGGTCGAGCAGCGCGCCCACAATCGTCGCCGCGGCTAGCAGCCCCGCCGATACGCAGGCGTCATACAGAGGACTGCGACGCGTCAGCGTTGTACGCCGCCACCAAAAGTTCTCGGCAATATCGCCGTCCGCACGGACGTCCATCAGCGCCCCGCCCCTCTCTCAAAAACAAAAACCACCACAAAGGGGACTGGCACCTTTGCGGTGGTGGCCTCCTTGTGGTGGTTTCAAGTGTATAGCCTTTGCAGCCTGCGGTCGCTAGACAAACAGCAGACGTCGACTACGGACGCTCGTCGGGAGCCAGGCGCTGCATCTTGCTCACGGCCTTAAACTTGGTGAACAGCGGCACGTACTCAAAGCTCACGTTGGAGTTCTCCAGGCCGTACCAGCGCGCAGGCGTGCCGGCGGCGCGGCGGATGATGTACTTGAGCGTGATGGCCGTACGCTCGCTGGGCTCCACGTCGCTTTCGGGCGCCAGCAGCTTGCGGATCATGACGAACTTAAACGTACCGATGTTGCCCGGGTCCTTGTAGACCGAGTAGTCATGCGTCTGCGCCGGCAGCTCGCCGCTGGCAGCCAGATCCTGAACAACCTGACGCAGGTAAGCATTGACGCGCTGGTTGATCTTGTAGCCCAGATACAGATGCACGCGGAACACGTAGTCGGTGCCGAACGTCTCGACCGAGTAGGCAAAGGTATGCGGCTCCTCCATGGTCTCGACATTCACGAACCACCAGGCACGAGCGCGCTTGGGGTGCTTATCCAAAATCGAGTAGACGATATCGCGGTCGATATAGTCGGTGTTGGTGTCCTTGGTCAGGTACACGATGTTGTCGCTCATGAGCTCGTAGCGATCGTCGTCGCGCAGGCGTTTGAGCTGCGGCAGATAGCTGCGCAGCGGCAGCAACGTAAACTGACGTTGCTCGACCGCCGTGCCGTTGTACCAGCACACCATAAT
Organism: uncultured Collinsella sp.; assembly: GCA_938023705.1. GTDB lineage: Bacteria > Actinomycetota > Coriobacteriia > Coriobacteriales > Coriobacteriaceae > Collinsella. The sequence goes on along the minus strand of CALJDJ010000086.1, from coordinate 25,146 downwards.
GCCCATGATGAGTGCAGCCATAAGGATGGTGAAGTAGCCGCCGTGGAAGAACTTGGTGAGCGAGCTCACAAAGAAGAAACCCTCGAGCAAAAGGAAGAAGGCGGCAAAGATCCACGGCGCGACCTTGAGATTGCGCTCCACGTGCAGATAGAAGAAGAGCAGCATTGTCGTGCACATCATGGTCAGGGTAATGGCCAGGCCGTACGCGGCCTCCATGTGCGCCGAGTTCTGGAACAGCAGCACCACGACGACGCAGCCCACGAGCATGACGTTGTTGACCATGGGGATGTAGAGCTGGCCCTTGGTCTCGGCAGGATAGAAGACCTGCATATGCGGCATGAGGTCCAGGCGGCTGGCCTCGGACACCAGCGAGAATGCGCCGGTGATGAGCGCCTGCGAGGCGATGATGGCCGCGACGGTGGAAAGGCCGACGGCAAAGGGACGCAGACCCGGGGCGAGCATCTGGTAGAAGGGGTTGAGGTCGGCGATACCCATGAGCTCCGGGTTGCCGGCGTTGTTGATAAGCCACGCGCCCTGGCCCATGTAGGACAGCAGCAGGCAGCACTTAACGAACGGCCAGGTGGCATAGATGTTGCCGCGGCCCACATGGCCCATGTCGGAATAGAGCGCCTCGGCACCGGTGGTAGCGAGGAAGCAGCTGCCCAAAATCATGATGCCCGCATGGTTGTTGGGGCTCAGCAGAAAAGCGATGCCACGCAACGGGTTGAGGCACAGCAGCACCGCGGGATACTGGCAGACAAAGAACAGGCCCGTGCCGCCCAGGAACAAAAACCACAGCGTCATGATGGGGCCGAAGGCGTGACCGATCTTGGCCGTGCCGATGCGCTGCACCAAGAAGAGCGCGATGATGATGGCAAGCGTGATGGCGACGACACGACCCTGGTCGTCACCGAGCACGGCATGGACCGCCGGGATGGTGCGCAGGCCCTCGATGGCCGTGGTGACGGTAACGGCAGGCGTCAGGATGCCGTCGGCGAGGAGTGCCGCGCCGCCCAGCATGGCGGGGATGATGAGCCACTTGCCGCAGCGCTTGACCAGGCTGTACAGGGCAAAGATGCCGCCCTCGCCGTGGTTGTCGGCGCGCAGCGAGATCAGCACGTACTTGACGGTCGTCAGCAGCGTGACCGTCCACACGACAAGGGAGAGCGCGCCGAGCACGAACTCCTGCGTGACGCTTCCGATGCCGCCGTTGCCGGCAACGAGCGCCTTGGTTACATACATGGGGCTGGTGCCGATATCGCCATACACCACGCCCAGCGTGACGAGCATCGCCGAGATGCTCACAGGAATCGCAGCGTGCGAGGCTACTTCCTTTGCCTTTTGTTCCATAAGCCGGTTTCCTCCCAATTTTAACGTTCGACGGGATTATATGTAATCAGCCCATATTTTAATGGCACTGTTTTCCCAGCTAAATAAACATTTATACGGCCTTTAGGCCACCGCAGCGATATGGAATGTGACAAAGGGGCTGTCCCTTTGTCACATTCGTCATTTTCCGAGCCAGTTTTTGAACCACCACTCCATGGAGCGGCTCATCTCGGCCATAAAGGGACTCGTGTGCTTGCGGGTATAGATGTCCACGACGCGCTCCCCCACCTCGCGGGCATGCGGACGGAACATCGCGTCCATCTCGGCCACCTGCGCGTCCATAGTCGCGTCGTCCGCACGGCGGTAGCGTTCCTCGTGCACCAGGTTCACCACGGGGTGCGCGATTGCCGGGCGCTCTTTGCGAGGCGTGCCGATGATGAGCATCGACAGCGGCATGGTATACGGAGGCAGATCCAGCAGCTCGGCCACTTCCTCGGCATTCTCGACGATATCACCGATATAGCAGCTCCCCAAGCCCAGAGCCTCGGCGGCAACCACGGCGTTTTGCGCGGCGATCACGGCGTCCTGGGCCGCGATGGCAAAGTCGCCCAAACCCGGCGCGCGGCGGGGCGCCTTGCCCGTACGCTCGACAAACTCGGGCTCAAAGCAGCCCACGTGCTCAAACAGATCGATCCACTTGGCATAATCGACCACAAATAATAGTGCCCAGGGCGCCTTGGCGATCATGGGCTGGTGATCGCACAGGTCGGCCAGACGATCGAGCGTGGCCTGCTCGCGGATGCTCACGATGGAATACATCATCATGGCGCCTGCCGACGGCGCACGGCTCGCCGCATGCAGAATCGCCGCCCGCTGCTCGTCGGTCACCGCCACGGGCTGGCCGTCGTCATCGCGCGCAAAAGCGCGCGTGGAGGAACGGTGCTCCAACGTGTCCAGCACCGCGTTGCCCGTGGTCTCGACCGGATAGCCACACGTATCCACAGCCTTGGTGCAAACCTGCTCGTTCATCGCCTCATCCTCGCTAATTCTTTAAGAAGCCTTTACGTTTCCGTGTAATTCCCGTCCATTATCGCGCAGGTCGCCGCTACATTGCGCAACACCGCCACGCACGCGCGTTATTATGGCTGGTTGTTGTGCGCAGTCACCAAATGCGGCGCATATCTTGGTAACAATCGGGTAAACCCCCGCTTTCGTAGGTTTTAGTTTGTGAGGAGTCTCAGCATGTTCGCTGCCGCCATCTCGCTCGTCGGTCTTGCGGCGACCGTCTACCTTGTCTTGCGCGAGGCCAAGGCCATTCGCGCTCAGTCGGGCACCGTTACCAAAAGCGCTCTTGGGTGGAGCGTCGCCTTCGGCCTGTTCCAGCTCTTTTTGACCATTTGGGGTGCCATTGGCCTCGTCGCCCAAAACGAGCCGCTCGCCTTTGTGATGCTCATCCTGACCAACGCCATCCTCACCGGATGCGCTTGGGCCAGCATCGCCCGCGACCGCATCGCCCCGCGCGTCTTTGCGTTCGCCGAGCCCGACGCCCCCGCCCCCACCGGCAAGCTCGCTCGCCTGCGCGGCGCCTTTGTGGGCAAACCGCTCGTCGCCGCCGTCCTGTGCCTGCTGCTCGCCGGCGTCTTTGCGCTGCTGGGCATGGAGGTCTCGTCCAACCACGACTTTACCTGGGTCTACCCCCTGTGTATCCTGCTCGAGTGGGCCATCATCACCACGCTCATGGCCGGCTTGTTCTTCCTGTTCCAGCGCCACGGCGCAGCCCCCGCCGTCCTGGCCTTTGCCCTCTTTATCCTGGGCATTGCCGAGTTCTTCGTCATCACGTTTAAATCCATGCCCATCCAGCCGGGCGACCTTTCGGCCATCTCCACCGCCGCCGCAGTCGCCGGCACCGGCTACACCTTCTCGATCTCGCTGTTCTGCGTGCTATCCATGGGCTTTACCGCCATCGCCATGCTGCTGTGCGAGTACGCCGGCCTGGTCGCGCCGCACCGTCAGAAGGGCGCCGCCAACGCCAAGCGCATGTTGCTCACCAACCTGCTCGTGGCGGTGCTGTGCCTGGGCGGCGTGACCGCGCATGTCACGCTCATCGACTACTACAACACCCTCGGCATCACCGTCTACACCTGGCGTCCGCTCGAGAGCTACTGGCGCGAGGGCTATCTGCCTGCCTTTATTAGCGCGGCACAGTCCATCAAGCCGCCCAAACCCGCCGACTATTCTGTCGATGACGCCAAGGCCACGCTCAAAAAGTACGCCAAGGCCTACGACAAATCCGACGCGGCCAAGAGCGACGAGCGCGCCGCCGCAAAGGAGCAGTTCGACAGCGAGAAGCCCACGGTCATCGCTATCATGAACGAGACGTTCTCGGATTTGTCGATCTACCAGAACATGCGCGCCGGCTACGAAGGTCCGCAGTACTTTAAGAACCTGTCCAACTGCCTCAGCCGCGGAAAGCTCTACGTGAGCGCCTACGGCGGCGGCACGGCCAATACCGAGTTTGAGTTTATGACCGGCAACTCCATGGCCAACCTGGGCTCGGGCGTGTACCCCTACACCATCTACAACATGGAAACGACCGGGAATCTGGCAGAGCAGTTCAAATCGCTCGGCTATTCCACCACGGCCATGCACCCCAACCACGCGACCAACTGGAACCGCGAGAACGTCTACAAGGACTTTGGCTTTGACCAGTTCCTGTCCATCAACGATTTCCAAGGCGCCGATGCCCTGCGCGGCATGGTGACCGACCAGGCTACCTACGACAAGATTCTTGAGCTGCTCGACCAGAACGCCGATCCGCAGTTTATCTTCGACGTGACCATGCAGAACCACTCGGGCTACGACACGGGCCTGCTGCCGGTCGACAAGCAGATGCACCTGAACATCGACACGACCGACCTGGACGCCAAGACCGTCGAGGACGGCACGCTCTCCGATGTCGACGAGTATGTCTCGTGCATCGAGCAGTCCGACCAGGCGCTGCGCTACTTCCTTAACGCCTTAAGCAAGCTCGACCGCAAGGTGATCGTGGTGTTCTGGGGCGACCATCAGCCGTTCTTCCCGTCCAAGTTCAATGACAAGTGGTTTACCAACGAGGACGACGCCACGCACCAGGAGCGTCTGTGGCAGACCGACTACATCATCTGGGCCAACTACGACGTTGCCGGCTGCGACCAGACAAGCGAGGTCGACGACTTGTCCACCAACTACCTGTCCACGCAGCTTATGCAGTTGATCGGCGCACCGCTGTCCGACTACCAGAAGGCGCACATGACGCTGCGCAAGTCGCTGCCCGCCATCAACTCGGTCGGCTACGAGGACGCCAGCCTGCGCTGGGCGCTCTCCTCCAACGTCACCGGTGACGACGCCGCTGCCGCAGCCGCCACCAAGGCGCGCGAGGATTACGCCAAGATGCAGTACTACGAGATGTTCCGCGACGGCAAGAACGTCTATACGGAGCACTTCCAGACCGAGGCCAACGAGACCGACCCCAACCTGGCGCCGGGTACGACCAAGATCAAGTAACGGGGTCGGGGGCCCAAATCGGCGGCAGGCGGAGGCGCGGGAAAGGTCTGCTGCTCAAACAGTCCTGCGCAAGACGGGGGCCACATTAAGTGGCCCCCTTTGCGTGCGGAACTCGCGACAGATCTTTCCCGCGCCTCCGCCTGCCGCCGCCCCTCACCCGTTGCGAGTTGAGTGGGCTGATGAGAAGCTGCGCTCGCCTCGTAGCAGAAGCGTGGCCTGGCATGCGCATCGCGGAAAGCTTGTCCCGGAATTCACGTCCGGAATGGGATGCGGTTTCCGCTTGTGGCCCCGTTGGGAAACCGCATCCCATTCCGATCACAAATTCCGGGTCACATTTTCCGCCAAGGCTTCAACCGGAAACCGTGTCCCATTTCTCAGCCGAATACTGGGATGCATTTTCCGCTGAGTCCCTCAATCGGAAAGTGCATCCCATTCCAAAGGCGAATTCCGGGATGAGCTTTCCGAGACCCCGCCCATCCGGAAAGCCCATCCCGCTCTGAATACATCCGGGCATGGAATATCCGCTTATTAGGCCTTCCATCAATAAAGGGGCGCCCTCCCGGACGGCGGGCACGAAGTTTATCGCGAGTTCCGCACGCAAAGAAGGCAACTTAATGTGGCCTTCGTCTTGCGCAGGACTGTAGAGCAGGGAACTTCGTGCCCGCCGCCCGGGAGGGCGTTGCGTTTAGAAGATGGACCTAGCGCTTATTCCTCCGGGACAAAAGCAGCGCAGCAATAAAAGCGATGATTGCAAGTGTCAGCAACATCAAAAGCAACGTGAGCGTGCTGTCGCCGGTTGCCGCCAAACCAAGCACGCCGGCCCCTTTGCTGCCAGCAGGCCGCACGGGAATCTTCTCGCCATCGTCCTCGGCGGTAATCTCCCAGCGAATTGCCTTGTTTGCGTCGGCAAGCTCATTGCCCACCGACGTCGGGACACTTAGTTGCAAATTGAGCACCGTGCTGCCATCGTTCGTAAACGTTGCGACCTGCGTGGGATAGGCGAACACACTGCCCGGCGTTCCCGTCTGGAGCCAACCGGCAGACGCATCGCCCGCCGACGCCGTTAAGGTAATAGGCGACAGCAGGTGTGCCGTCTCGTGATCGACAGCGGCCCGCACAAACACGCGTACCTGGGACTTTACACCCGTAGCACGAACCTCGATCTGTTGCTCGCGCACATCGCCGGGCATTAGACCTTTAAAGGCGGGAAACAGATCGGGCTCCCCCGAGGAGCCCGTCGCCCCCGAGACCGTCAGCTGGCGCGCATTTCCGTCATACGCAATCGCGAGAGTATCGGCAAACGCGCGGGCAGGAACGGCGAGCGTAACCATGCAGAGAATAGCCGCGACCACGCAACGCAAGGAGCACGCAACGCCTTTGCGAATTGGGAACGCCATACTTACGCACCTCCATGCGGCGGCACCAGCACGCCATCCTCGACCGTACAGCCCCATGCATCGCGCACGGCCTCATCGGGCGTCGCCTGGACCGCCTGAGTGGAGATATCAACGACAAGATTGCGACCTCCGGTTGTCTTGAGCTCGGTAACTCTATTATTGAGCTCGGTAACTCTATTAATGAGCACGCCGGTTTCAGCGCCGGGAGCAACGGGCGACGTCCAGTAATAGAACCCGTCGCTCGCCTTAACCCAGTTATCAGCCGAGTTCGCGCCCGAGGCATCAGCCACGCTCCACGCAATCTCGTAATCCGTGCCAGCTTTTGGCTCATCCCACAGGCGGGCGCCGCTCGTCGCATCTTGCCAGTAGATATCCACTGCAGCACGAATATAGGCGGGCGCAGTACCCGTGTTCTGTGCCTTGACATCGCTTTTCACATTGCCGTTGAGCGTTTCCTGAACCGATGGCGTCACCGATCCGATGCCGAACTGGTTGACCAGCACGCCCGTAACCGAAAGCCAGGCCAGCGTGCCTGCCGTACCGGCCAGGAGGATAACCCCCACCAGCAAGGCGATGATGCGCTTGCGCTTGGACATGCTAATCCTCCTTCTTTGCTACGTTGTCGTTGCTCCAAACGTTATGGGCACGATCGCTGCCATCGATCCATTTGTCGTTCACACGCGTGTTCGTGCAGGTGAACGTGGCATCGTTCGCGCTCGATGCAGCGGAGATAGTCGCCTGCGCCTTATCGCCCGGCTGCTTGCCAGGGACGCCGATTTGGCTGCTGTAGCGCCATGCCCACGCTGAGTCCTCCTCGACGGTGTAGATACCCGCCGGGACCGCAAGCTCGATAGCGCCGGAGTACCAGGCGGAACCGTCCTTCAGCTGCGCATCCGATGACACCGTTACCTCAACCGTGCGCTCATCCAAGGCGTTGCCGTCCATGCCGGCCCGGGAAACCTTGAAGCGGAACGTCTTGCCCTTCGCCCAGCTATCCTGGGTTTGCTTGACAATCTTGAGCGTATGCGTAGCGGCGAAATCGAACACCGCATTGCCATCGCTCTGAGTGCCGTCGCCCGTGAGCTTGTAGTCCAAACGATTCGTCAGCTCAAACGAGCCCTCGCCTGAACCAGAACTGTAAAGCGAGACATACTTCCCGTTGACAGGCGCAGGAGTCTGGCCAGGAAGACCATAGCCCACGCGGTCAACGTGCACCGTCAGTTGCGTGCCCATGAAGGGCTTTGCAAAGCAAGCCTTGAACGGCGCCTTATCGCTCTTGTCATCTATCGTGTTCGCGGCATTGGGATCAAGCAACCACTTGAGCTGCCCGGTCACATTCTTAGGGCTCGCATCGTCCGATGTGTCGTTAGCGACGACCTTATACGTCACCGGATACAAATCCATGTTGGCTGTAACCGGTTTACCCTTGAAGTCGCTCCACGCCACAGCTTTGTCGCCATTAACCCACTGCCACTCCAAGAACAACTCCTTCAAGCTGCTATCCGCTCGCTCGCCCAGGAATGCGACGATTGCGGAGTAGGCTTCGGGATCGTAGGCCACTTCCTTTGGCTCCATGACGGGTTCACCCTTGTCGTCATAGACCGGGTTGCCGTTCTCGTACATCTTGGGCACCTTAACTGTCTGAACAAAGCCGGCATTGCCATCCTGGCCACGCAGAACACTCGTATCGTTCGGGTCTACCGTAGCGGTGTAGATGACGTTGCCTTCGGTGTCGTGATAGCGCACTTTAAGCGGCGTCTTCTTGTACACCGCAGTGTAGGTCACGCTCTCAAAGGGCTCGCTGCCCTCGAGGGGATACTTCTCATCGTCAGTCATCAGGGTGTACTGCCCGTCATTGACATAATCGCGCGACCAGCCGACAAAGTCGTACTTGGTGCCGTCAGTGCCCTCAACCTCCTCGGCGGCCTTGACCTCAAGAGAAATCTGGTCGCCGGAATCAGTGCGGCCGAGGCTACGGACAAGATCGGGATTCGCAAGTTTAGAGTCAATGTTCGATTGAACGGTAACCAGGCTGGGACGGTAGACCGGGTACAGCTCCATGGGGGCCTTGACCACGGTAGAAGCACTCACCATACGGATGCCCTCTGACCAAGCGACATAGCCCTTGCCAGGTGCCGGCTCGGCTTCCGTCCAGCCCACGAAGACGTTGAACTTGCCTGTATCCGCATCGATAGTGCTGACGTCATAAGTAGGCTTCGGGATGCCGCCATTAAGGTTGCCGAGCATATCGTCTTGCTGAGCAACTTTGCCGTCAACATCTTTGGCATTGAGATGGTACACGACCGCCAACGGCGAATAGTACGCCACAAATGTATAGGCCCCGCCGGGTTCCACCTGATGGGAATACGAGTTATCGCCGTTAGGTTCGATCTCTTCAGCTTCGCCATTCGGAAGCTCGATCTCAACCTTCTGCAACTTATACAGCTCACCGCCTGCTTTATAAACCGGAGTCGTGACGTCAGGGGTCACCGTTGCCGTAGCAGGGTCGGTGCCCGCGTTGATAACGGGATCGATGTCGTACCTAGGCACATTGACCTTGTCCGTGCCCTTAAAACCGGCGCGATACAGGTTGGTGGTGTACCTAACATCGTACTTCGCGTACACCGGATAAGCATCCTGCCACTGGGTGACCTTAAAATCTGGTTTCACCAGATACGGTTCGGCCTTATCCGGGTCAGAAGTGGTGAAGGAATCGCCCTCGACATCGTAGATATACTTCCAGACGTCAGAACCCTTCTGGACCTCGGCGGTCGAAATCCAGCCCAGGAACTTATAGCCCGGCACGGCCATGTCGGCATCGGTCGGGGAAGCTTCGAGGGTCAGGGGGCTCTCATACGATCCCTTCTCACCATCTTCTGGCTTTTCGGCCACTTTAACCGACTTATTAACATGCGGGTAGTAATACGTGAACGTCGGATCCGCCCCGTTCACCTTGGTCTGCAGCAAGTTACTCTCATAGCGCCGCGTGGCAGTCCTCACGACATTATCGCCCTTGTTGTAGAAATTAACGTCCGTGGTAATCATCGCGCGAACGTAGTACTTCTTATCTGTACGCACCATGCTCTCGATGGGATTTTTCACATATGTCCAATATTCACCATCGCGCTCAAGCGTCCAGAAATTCAGGCGATAGCGATCATTCACCGGTTTGACCGTTACGTTCAGCGAAGCCGAAGTCCAAGTATCGCTTAGCGTTGCAGCGCCTGGAAAATCGGTATCGGCATAGAGGTTTTTTAGAGTATCGGCTCCCGTATCGTTTTTAACGTTGTGCGAGTACGCGTTAAGGGGACTCACGACAAGGGTTTCCTTCGTGAAGCGCGTGCCACACGTTTCATAACTATCCTTTATACCGTGGTCAACATGCTCCGGGCCCCAGTGGACGACGTTTTCACGCACGAAGGTACTACCGACGTTTTCCTCAAAGGGCGTTTGATAGCGATTCCAAACGGAACAAAGTAGCTTGCTGTCCGTAAACTCATGGTTGGTATAAGCCCGAACGTAATAATCCACTCGGTACTCAAAGCGGGCGATGTAGGTATGCGGCGCGGTTAAATCGACATCGGCGGGGAGCGTATAGCTGGGGTCGCGGCTTACGCGCACCTCGAGCGGGGCATCCTCGGTTCCCTTGTTTTCATACCAACCCAGGAAACGATAGCCGTCGGGCAGCTGGCCCTCCTCGGATATAGCTTTACCGGATACGTCGAGCACCTGTACGGTATACGCGCTTGTGCCATCTTCTGCAGTCTCAACCTTAACGTCAGTTTTGCCCACACCGTCGCGCCGAGTCTGATCGTCGGTTGCATCCTGCTCATTGCCCTCAAACACCGTCATGATGTTCGACACATAGTCGGTGTACACCGGATAAAAATCGGTAGGACCAAGCACAGTGATCTCGGTGCCGGCAGGATAGAACGCACCGGCGTTTTTTAGCTCGGCAAGCTTAGGCGAGGTGATGGCCGCGTAACCGCCATGCATCCCGGCCTCGCCACTCGGCTGCGTCGTCCAACCGATAAAGCTGGCGCTGGCAGAAAGAGTGCCGCGGTCCGCAGGGGCAGCCGGCGTTAAACCGACGCCATAGCGGTACCAGTCCGTCGACTTGTCGTGCTCCTCGCCGCTCTGCCACGCGAGCGTCTCGCCCTTGACGTTATAGAACAGTACCTGCGCCTCGTACGAAGCAATAAACAGGTCGTTGCCCTTAAAGGCCTCGGCCCCCTTCGCGTTATCGGCGGTATAGGTCGACGTTATCTCGTGCGCTTCGTTCTTCTGGACCTGCTTGCCAGCCTTAACGGCATCGGCATCGGTCTTGCCGTTAAACCAGGCGTTATCGGCATCGATACGGTTCACATTGACTCCGGGCTCACGGAACCAGCCCATGAAGCGATAACCGCCGTTGGCATCGGTCAAGCCCTTGGGCTTTGCGGAGGTATCCTGCCTAAACGTCACCGATGTATCGCCCTGGGCCAAGCCCTGAGCCGTTCCCGCCAGCACGGCGCTCACGGCAAAGGCATACGGGTCCGAGGTCGCCTGATCAATACCAAGTTTGGTTGCCTCGATGGTCGCGGTACCCGCACCGGGAAAATCGATCGTCGCCTTAACGCTCTGGCCATGCACGGGAATCTTCAGCTTGTAATCCATCGCCCACTCATTGGTGTGCTGGCCACCCAGGGCATCGTTGTTGTCGGTCGAGCGCATGGTGCCGGCACAAAAATCGTAGTCGTGCTCCTCCCACAGCTCACGCGTGGTGTAGCGCTCGTCGTCCCATGGACCATAGCTGTCGCCCTTGGTGGTACCGTCGCCGCCAAAAGAGGGGATCTTCTTCTCAGCCGCGGTACCCTGGCTGCTGCCGTTTAGGCTCACGCTCGGCTTAAAGTAGCATTCGGTAACCGTGGCGTCACCCTTGTTGGCGCGCGCAGCAATACCGCCCAGGTTCACATCGTTTTGAATGATGGGGATCACGGCGATGGGATTGTACTGACGCGAGCTCAAGTCACCCGCAAAATGGCTGCGAACGAGCTCGTTGCCCTCGGCCGTCAGAATACGACCCGCCAGGCCACCCGTCCATGCGCGCGTCACGGAGACAACGCCCACGTACGACGCGGCATAGCTGTAGCACTGCGCCGTCGAGAAGCAGTCGATAATCTTGGCGTTACCCGCCATGCAGCCCACAAAACCCGAGGCATACACGTTGTTGCCGCCCAGAGCGCCAACAGCCACGTCGTACTTATTGGTGACGTCGGTCATGCCATTCGCGGCAATCGAGCCGTCCTTCTTGCGCGTAGGTGTAACGCGGCAGTACTCAATCGTCGAATTTGTAACATAGCCGGCAAACGCCGCCATATACAGACCCTCACCGCCGAGCGCCTGCACGCCCGAGGTCGTATTGTTGACGGCACGGCCGCCACGGACCTCGCAGTTGTAGAGGGTGCAGCCGTCGAGCTCGCCGGCGATGAGACCGCCCTCAAAGCCTGCGTTGGTAATGAGGTTGAGAGCATTGTTGGCGCAGGTCACGTGCAGCGTGCTCTCCATGACCATAACGTTTTCGAAGCGCGTTTTGACGGCCTTGCCCACGATAATGCCACCGCGGAAGTCCGCCCACACGTTGGCGTCCTTGACCAGGAAGTTTTTGATGGTGGCACCGTTGGTCTCGGCAAAAAATCCCGTATCGCGCTCGGGGTCAAAAGCGTCTTTATCGTAGTTCAGGCCCTCAACGGTGTGGTTTTGACCATCGAACACGCCCTTAAACGGATGCTCCTTGTTGCCAAACGACAGATGCTTAACGGTGTTTGCAACGATGGCTTTCATGTCGTCGCTGTCGAGCTCAATGTCGTTATCGAGATAAACGTGCCAGCCGGACGTATCGCGCTCGCGCGACAGCGCCACACACGACAAAAAGTCAGCCTCGTTTTTGATGTGGAATTCGTTTTTGTTCTCGGGCACGTCCTCGGCATGCACCACCGTTGGCAGCGCCATAACGCAGCAAAGGGCAATCGCTGCGACGGCAACCAGCCTGCTAAGCATGCCCCGGTTTATGTTCTTGATCTTCATAGGCTAGTTCGCCTCCGGCCAGCCCACGACGTCAAGCACGTCGAGGACGGTATCGCTTGCATGCTGGTTTTTGGCCTGCACGGCCTGAACATCGACATCGAGCCTGAATGAGCCACCGCGCGCGGCATCGTGGTAGTCGCCCACAAAGCGCAGCGAGTCCATGAGGCTTTCCGTCATGGCGCCGGGGTCGAGCATGCCGCCACGTCCGGCCAAGCCGCGGTAGTAGTACCACCCATCGCTGCCATCGATCCACGGGGATCCCTCGCCCACGTTCACATGAAACGCAACGCTGTCCGAGGCATCCGCTCTCGAACCGTCGGGCGCCACTGACGTCATGCGCAGACGCGCGCGAACGTACTCAGGCTGCGCGCCGACGTTCTCCACGCGCACAATGCGGCTGATGTCAGAGCCCCCGGCCTTGGTGTCGGGATAGTCCCCGTGCTCGTTGGGCTCAAACGGAATCTCCTCGCCCTGCTCGTTGAGGGTGTATTCGCAGACTCGTACCTTCACGCTGCCAAACGATAGAACGTTGTTCGCCGGAACCATATCAACGGTAAAAGCCAGCGTGCCGCACAGGCACGCCAGGGCCAACAGCGCCATCACGGCAAGCGCCAAGGTGCGTTTCTGATTGTCGGAAAGATTATTGAGCATTACGTTCGCCAGTCGTCGATAAAAAGGGGACCGAGATCCCGGCCCGAATATAGGGGTGGGGGCGAGCCGGGATCTCAGTGGGGGTGGGGCTAGTTCAGGCCGTTGGCCCAAGCCTTGGCAGCAGTCTCAGCAGACGCAGCCGAGCCCTCAGTGGTGCTGTCTGCAGCGTAAACGAAGCAGTTGACCGTCATCTTGGCATCCTTGGCGAAATCCTTTTGCTCGGTCTCCTTGGGCGTAGTCACATTGCTGAACAGCTCACCGGTCCACTTGTCCTCGGTCTTGCTGGCAATAAGCGGAGTTGCCTCGGTTCCATCGCCAACATAAACGAAAAGGCCACCGAGATAATGAGCCGACTCTCCCGTAACGGTATCTGCCTGAACGGCTTTCCAGCCTTGATTAATGGTGAAGTAAGTCTTATGGGAATCAACGGCCGTATCAGACGCCGTCTCGTTCTTCACGAAAACGTACACATAAGCGTTTTCGGACCCCTTGCCAATACCGACATTAGGATTCTTAGGAACAGACACGCCAGGGGCGAGCTTGGAGTCCGCAACCCAGTTAGTCTCGGTCAGATTGCCGTTGACCTTAGTCTTGTCATCCGGAATCGGCTGATCCGGATTATCAGGATTAGTGGTGGGATGGTTGATGCCCGCAGTAGTGAAGTTGTTGGTCAGGTTCGACTGCGCCGTCAGCCATGCATACGTTCCCACGCCGGCTGCCAGCACCAACAGCAACAGGGCGGCAACGATGCCGTAGCGCTTTTTCTTCTTGTTTTCCATCGTTCTCTTCCTTTCGAGAATCGTCTTCCCCGGCAACGGCCCCTACCGCCGCCGACGCCTTTCCCCGCCGCTATGAACGCCGCTCCCTCGCATGCACGCGGGCATGCTTGCCCGCAGGCTCGTCGGGAACCATCCGATCGAGCACTATCGACGCCGTGATCAGCAGCGCCAGAACGGCCACCACAACAAGCAAACCAGGCATCGTCGTGCAATATGCGTTGACGAAGCCCAGGTAAGGGACACAAAAAGAAACAGTGCCGATAACACTCGAAAAAGGCGTCTGCTCGGCATCGTGCATGATGCTTCCGTCTGCATTTATGTTCGCAATTCCCTGCGTGCCGATCATCTGCGCCACAGGGTCGATCTGATACACCTGGTGCGTCACCACGGCGCCGTCCGATCGGTAAAAGGTTGCATTGTCGCCCACGGCAATATCCGTTGGCTCAACCTGGCGGACAAACACCATGGAGCCAACGGGAAGCTCGGGCTCCATAGAGCCCGAAAGCACAGCAAAGGGCGTGTATCCAAATGCGCGAGGCACAAAAGAAACAACGGCAAGGGCTATGACAAGCGCGAACGCCAAGCTACTCAAAAGTGCAATAAATCGTTTGAGTCTACGCGCCGTCAAAGTGATAATTCACACCCCTTGAGGACCTATTCGACCCATCCAAAGGTCAGCAAGTTTCAACAGGAACCGCAAGGCGCTTGAAAAGTGAGTCCGAAATAAGCCAATTTGGAATCTTTTCGTAATAAAAACATAGCGATGTGCTACACATTTTTCAATGTTTTATCGCTAAATGCTACTTATTTTGGCGTAAGTGGTCATTTATCCCCAAATTGGTCTGCTTTATCCAATATCTGTGACTAACCCCCTACGCAACTTCCCCATAGAGGGATCGATTTTTTGCGGAACTAAAATAATGGTACCCCCCCCCACATTAAAACAAATTGCTGGAAGTGCCCTTTATTTCCGACCCCTTTTACTGGAGTTTTATGACAGCCCCATCTAGTTCGCAGCCCATAACCCTCTGAAAACCGTGTCCCAGAATTCGCTTGCGAAATGGGATGCGGTTTCCACAGAGCCCCCAACGGGAAACCGCATCCCATTCCAAAGGCGGGACGCAGCTTCCGCAACCCCACCCATCCGGAAATCCCATCCCACTCCGCACACATCCGGGCATAGAACAATCAGCTTACTAGGCCTTCCATCAATAAAGGGGCGCCCTCGTGTCATGAAAAAAGCCTCGAGAACTTCGAGGCTTTCACATTTGTATTGTTTTGCACGAAGGACCGCGAACGGCGAAGCTACTCTCCCAGCACGGCCTTCTTGGCGGCTGCAGCCATGTTATCCATATCTTCCTTGGTGGGATGGTCCTTTGCGGCAACCCAGTTGTCGAGCAACATCTTAAATCGGGCGTTGTCGGGATCTTGCTCGAGCATGGCCTCGTAGCGCTGCTTAACCGCGGGACCCATCTTGCCCTGGCACATCGCCCAGCCCGCAAGCTCGGCATCCCCAGCCAAATTGGAAGCTACGCGGTCGATAATCTGCTGGTAATAGCTCTGGTCAGCGCCAAAGCCGCAGGTGCCAAACAGGAACACGCGCTTACCGTGCAAGGCAGAGAGCAACGCCGCGACCGAAGGCGTGCACGCGCCCTTGTCGCACCAAAAACCGACGAGCACCGTGTCGGCCGCGCAGGCGCCCTGCGCCTCGAGCGCAACCTGATCTGCATCCGCATCGTCGCTCAACGCCGCGGCATGGACAAACTCAACGCCCGCAGCCTGCAGAGCGCGCTTGATCGCGCCCGAAACCATCCTGGTATTACCGCTCTTGCTGTTAACCACCAAAGAGCACGTCATAGTCACGTTGCCTCGTTTCCCCCAAAATTAAAGCCACTAATGCAATTTATTAGATGAATATCTTAGTACTAACGTGACAGATGTAAACCACCGTCTGTCGATTGATTAATTTGCCCCACGGGCTTCCTCACTGGGCGAATTGGCTGCGGTAGAGCTCGGCGTAGAAGCCGCCTGCCGCGAGCAGTTCATCGTGCGTGCCGCGCTCGATAATCTCGCCATCGCGCATTACCAGGATGCAATCGGCGTTGCGAATCGTCGACAGGCGGTGTGCCACGACAAAGCTCGTGCGGCCGGCCATGAGCTCGTCGAATGCCGCCTGCACCTGCAGCTCGGTACGCGTATCGATGCTCGACGTTGCCTCGTCCAGCAGCAGAATCGCCGGATCGGTGAGCATGACGCGCGCGATGCACAGCAACTGTTTTTGACCCTGGCTAAACGTGCCGCCGTCCTCGCCGATCACCGTATCGTAGCCGCCTGGCAGCTGCACGATAAACTTGTGCGCATGAGCGCGCTTGGCGGCCTCGACAATCTGCTCGCGCGTGGCATCGGGGCAACCGTAGGCAATGTTTTCGGCCACCGTGCCCTCGAACAGCCAGGTGTCCTGCAGCACCATGCCAAAGGCGCGGCGCAGGCTCGCACGCGTGTAGTCACGCGAGGAGCGACCATCGACCGCGATGCGCCCAGCATCGATATCGTAAAAGCGCAGCAGCAGGTTGATGAGCGTCGTCTTGCCACAGCCCGTGGGGCCGACGAGGGCAAAGCGCGTACCGGGCTTGGCATCGATGCAGATATCCTGCAGCAGTTTGCGGTCGGGCACATAGCTAAAGTCCACGTGTTCAAAGGTCACCTCGCCCTGCGGGGCGGCAAGCTCCACGGCATCCGCCGCGTCGGGCTCCTGCTCGCGCGCATCGAGCAACGCGAACATGCGGCGCGCCGAGGCGTACGCGGTCTGGATTTGCGTGATGACGTTCGTGACCTCGTTGAACGGCTTAGTGTACTGGTTAGCGTAGGACAGGAAGATCTGCACGCCGCCCACCGTGAGCGCCGCAGGCACGCCCGTGATCACGCCCGCGCAGCCGATCACGGCGACCACGGCGTAGATGATGTTATTGATAAAGCGCGTGCCGGGGTTAGAAAGCGAACCCATAAACTGCGCGCGCTCGCCCGCCGTATAGAGCTCGGCGTTGAGGACATCGAAGCGCTGTTGAGCGTGCGGGCCGTAGGCGAAGGCGTCCACGAGCTTTTGCTCGCCCACGTACTCCTCAATATGACCGCCAAGCTGGCCTTGGATGCGCTGCTGTGCCGTAAAGCTCTTGTTGGAAAGCTTGGCGATGGCGCCGGCTGCAAAGATGGAAAGCGGCGTGACGAGCACCACCACGAGCGTCATGGCCAGGTTAATGGAGAGCATAAACGCGAGCGTGCCCACGATGGTGATGACGCCGGTAAAGAGCTGCGTAAAGCCCTGCAGCAGGCCGTCGCCCACCTGGTCGACATCGTTGACCACACGGCTCATAAGGTCACCGTGGGCATGGCTGTCGATAAAGCTGAGCGGCATGCGGCTGAGCTTGTCGCTTGCCTCCACGCGCATGTCGCGCACCGTCTCGTAGGACAGGCGGTTGACGCAGTAGCCCTGCAGCCACTGGAAGGCCGCCGCGCCCACCACGACAATCGCGAGCTTGGTAACGAGCGGCAGCAGCGCGTCAAAGTCCACCTGCCCGGCGGCAACGATGAGGTCGATGCCCTCGCCGATAAGGATGGGCGTATAGAGTTGCAAGATCACCGAGATGGCGGCGCTCACAAACGACGCCGTAAACGAAATGCGATGCGGACGGACGTAGCCCAGCAGGCGGCGAGTTACCGCGCCCACGGGGTAGCGCTCGGGATCGCCGGGCTGGCGCGGACCGTCACCCAGGTCGTTGAGGCTATCGTTGCCGGACACGTTGGCCGTCATCGTGGCGACCGAACCGGAAGAAGTATACGGGTTCATTTAGCAGCCCTCCTTTGCGCAAGCGGATGCCGAGGCGCACGCGGCGCCTGGGGCGGGCACGGGGCTTGGGGCGAGTGCGGGCGCTGCGCTCCCCTGCCGGCCCTCGAGCTCCTCGCGACGAAGCTGCGACTGGCAAATCTCGCGATAGAGTTGGCAGCTTGCGTAGAGCTCGTCGTGCGCGCCCAGGCCCGCGACCGAGCCGTGGTCGAGCACGCAGATCATGTCGGCGTCGCGCACGGTCGATACGCGCTGGCTCACGATGACGGTTGTCAGCGGCAGCCCGCCCTCGGCGGCACCGCGCACGCTGCGCTCGCGGATGGCATGGCGAAGCGCCGCGTCGGTCTTAAAGTCGAGCGCCGAGGCGGAGTCGTCCATGATCAGAATCTGGGGCGAGCCCACCAGGGCACGCGCGATGGTCAGGCGCTGGCGCTGACCACCGCTAAAGTTCTTGCCGCCCGCCTCGACCGGGGCATCCAGGCCTTGGGGCTTGTTGCGCACAAACTCGCTGGCCTGCGCCATATCGAGCGCCGCCCAGAGCTCATCGTCGGTCGCTGCCTCGTCGCGCCAGGTCAGGTTACTGCGGATGGTGCCACTCACCAGCGACGCACGCTGCGGGACGGTTGCGACCACATGGCGCAGCTGGTCGAGCGGCCAGGCGCGCACGTCGGCGCCCATCACGCTCACGCTGCCGGTGCCCGCATCGTACAGGCGCGGGATAAGCGAGACGAGTGTGGACTTGCCGCTGCCCGTGCCGCCGATAATGCCGAGCGTTTTGCCCAGCGGCAGCTCCAGCGTCACATCGCTCACGGCATTTGCCGCGCCAGCGCCAAACGAGAAGCTCGCATGGCTCAAGCTCAGCGCGGAGGCCGGAGCGGCATTGCCCGTCGCGCCCGGCTTGGGCAACGCGACCGGCTGGTTGCCCTCGTCGGTGATGCTCGGCTCGCAATTGAGCACCTCGTTGATACGCGAAGCGCTCGCGCTTGCCTTGGTAAAGACCACAACCAGGTTGGCGACGTACACGATGGAGGTCAGGGTCTGCGTCATGTAGTTCACAAACGCCATGACCTGACCCTGCGTGAGATCGCCCACGTTGACCTGGATGCCGCCCACCCACAGGATGGCGCACACGCCCAGGTTCATCACTAGAAACGTGACGGGGTTAAGGATCGACGAGAGCTTGCCCACCGCGATGGCAGTATTGGCCTGATCGTCGGCTGCTTGGGCAAAACGCTCACGCTCGTGATCTTCGCGTACAAAGGCGCGAACCACGCGGGCGCCCGAAAGGCCCTCGCGGCAAATGAGCGCGATGCGGTCGAGCTTTGCCTGCAGCTGCTTGTAGTAAGGAATGCAGCGCGCCATGACAAACCAAAACACCAGGCCGATGGCGGGCGTGCAAATCAAAAAGATGATGCCGAGCTTAAGGTCGATGGCAAGGGCCGCGGCCATGGAACCCACGGCCAAGAAGGGCCAGCGGATGAGCATGCGCACGCCCAGCGCCACGGCGAGCTGCACCTGGTTGACGTCGTTGGTGATGCGCGTGATGAGCGACGGCGTGCCGAAGCGGTCGAGCTCGGCGTAACTCAGCTTGTTGATGTGCCCGTAGAGCGCGCCGCGGATGTCGGTGCCCATGCCCTGCGAGGTGAGCGCCGCCATCTTTTGGCAGACGAGCGTAAACGAGATGCCGATCACAGCCATGGCGGCGAGCACCACGCCGTAGTGGACAACGGCGTTCACATCGTGCGCGCCGATGCCCTTATCAATCATCTGGGCAATCACCAGCGGCGTCAGCAAGTCAAAGATCACTTCAATCAACTTGCACGCAGGGCCAATCACCATATACCGGCGAAACTTACCACCAAAACGCCTGAGCAGCTCAATCATAAAAAGGCGCTCCCTATCATCATTCACACTCAATTCGAATCATGATAGTACGGTGAGCCCAAAAGAAGCGTAAACAACTCGTCATTTCTAATGGGATTCGGTTTCCAGAGAAGCGGAGGGGTGCGCATGCCCGGTCAGTGGCGCGCCAATCGCTTGGTATACTTACAGTAGTGCTACCAGCCGAGCCGCCGACCCTTGAAATGAGGTGCCGAGATGAACGACATTCTCGCAAGAAGAGCAAGACGAGCAACTGTGGGCATCGCCCTTTCCGCGGCGCTTGTCGCGGGAATCGCCCCCCCCCGTAACGGCGATCGCGGCAGAAACCAGTTCCCCCACCGGTGCAGTTGCCTTGCAGACGGAAGATGCGGCCACCGCAAAAGAAAGAGCGTATGCAGCCATGCAGGAAGCGCTCAAAAACCTCGAAGCCGCGAAAGACGCCGCAAGTCCTGAGAAACTTGCGGTAATCGATGATGACATTGCCGCTTTTCAAGAGATCTACGACATGGTGGTGACGGAAGCCGCCAAATGGAGGAAACCCCTTCCCGCCATGCAAGCGAACGTCGATGCAGCCCAAGCCAAATACGATGAGGCCCACAACCGGACAAGCGGCCTTCAGGCAGAATTAAATAAGGCAATCGACGACGGAGCTTCTAACGAAACTATTAAGCAGTTGCGAAGTGAGATCATGTCGGCAGAAAGGCGAGAAAAATCTTGTGAAGATGATCTTCACCACTGCCAACGCCGGCTCGAAAGCCAGAAAAAACAGGTTCAGTATTTCGAAAGTGAGGCAAAGGAAGCTAAAGCCCACATCGACGAGGACATAGCCAAGCGAAATGCGCTCCTTAGCGATTTGGAAAAGGCGCAAGCGGCCTATGACGACGCCTGCAAGGCATACGAAGAGGCAAAGGCCGCGGCAGACAAGGCCACCTCGCCCGAGATAACGAAACCCGCCGAGACGACAAAACCCTCCAGCTCAGCGCAGCCGGCCGAAACGGCACAGCCCGCCAGCTCGTCCGCGACCGGCAAATACGCTCCATCGAGCTCCACCAAGCAAGCAGATACGACCGCCGGCAAGCTCGCGAACACGGGCGACGCAGCGCCGAGCGCAATCACACTCGCAGGAATCGCCGCCGCAGGGTTCGGAATAGCCACCGCGGGTGTACGCCGCATCAAGAACTCAAAGTAGCTGCCAGAGCATATCGCTCCCACCAATCTACAAGCCCATAGACAAAGAGGCCCGTTTCCCCAACCAAACCAGGGAAACGGGCCTCTTTACTTGTAAAAACAGATGGCAACGCCGCCGTCTCTTGAACCACGTAGCCATTGATGTCTTGGCGCAGCCAGCGAGCGACATCCAGGGCGAACAAGTTGGCATGAAAAAGGCAAGGCATAGACCTTCTGGTCATGCCTTGCCTTTTGAATGACAAATTGCCGCTCTGGGTGGCGCGCAGCGTCGAGCATTGCGCGGTTTGGTAAAACCGCGCAAAAAGAAAGCCCGTGCGCTCGATGGATTCGGATGCCCGACAGAGGCTCCTTATGGCTGCTTCCTTCCGGACCTGACCAGATTCGGAACATGTCGTCATCCGAACCCATCGAACGCGCTAGGCGCTTGATATATCTTACCCGCTCCCGCCCGATGGGGCAAGGTAGCTAATTTGGGACGAGGCTTTTTTGACTACTTGGGCAATCGAATCGGCAAGTAGTCAAAATAGCCCCGTTCCAAAAAGACTGGTCTGACGCTGTGCCACGAAAGTGGCCTATCTACTACGTTTAGGCCGCAGGGGTCAACCATAGCCGGTTTTTCCAAAACCGGCAAGCTCTCTACCTGCGGTTTTATTTTTGCAAATTCCGAGATGGTCGAGGGTGGCCGGTTAAACGTAGTAGATGGCCGCATTTCGTGGCGGACGGTCCGACCCAAGGCCCAAGGCGGCCAGCCTCGCATGACCATTCACGAAGTTGCGGTGGAATACGGACTGAATTGGCACCTTAAAGGCAAAAACACTCCGTATTTCACCGCAACTTATCGAGGGGATGGGTTTTAGGGGCGAGCGAGGTCATAGGCTTGGGCAGCTGCCTCGCCGGCGCAGATGAGGTTGGTTGTGGCCTCTTGCACACCGAGCGCCTGGTCGAGGGGCATGGGCTTGCGGCAGATCGGAAGCACCAAGTCGATGCCCTGCCCATACACCGCGTCCAGATAGTCGGCGCGACCGCCCACGACAGCGGCCACCGGCTTGCCATATCGCTTGGCGCGGCGGGCCACACCCACCGGCGCCTTGCCGGCGGCAGACTGCTCATCCATGTTGCCCTCGCCCGTTATGACCAGGTCGACATCGCGCACGCGCTCGTCAAACCCCACGAGGTCGAGCACCGTCTCCACGCCCGAGCGTAGCTCTGCACCGAGTGCTAGCAGCGCGGCGCCCAGACCGCCAGCAGCACCGGCGCCGGGCACGCCGAGCACCGAGCCAAACGTCCGCGCGCCCTCGGGCACGCGCAGCAATCCCCGAGCCCGAGCCTCGGCAATCGCCGTATCGAGCAGGCGACCGTAGCCGACCATCCAGCCGTCGTACCCGCCCAGTGTTTCGACATCGTCTGTCGGCAGGCCCTTTTGCCCGCCAAACACCGCAAGTGCCCCGCGACGTCCCACGAGCGGATTCTCGACATCGGAAAGCACCACGACACGCGCGCCATTCAGTGCCCGAAGCGCCGGTGCCAAATCGATACTCGCCACGTGTTCAAGGCCCGCGAGCCCCGGCGCGATATTGCAGCCACACTTATCGACCAGGCGGGCGCCAAGCGCCTGCAGCATACCGGCGCCACCATCGTTGGTGGCACTGCCGCCCAGACCAATATAGAGTGTCTTTGCGCCCGCGCGAACCGCGCGAAGCATGAGCTCGCCCACGCCATAGGTTGTGGCCGCCAACGCCGCCGACTCCGTGCAAGGCGAGTACCCGATGCCCGCGGCTTCGGCCATCTCAATGACAGCCGACTCGTGCTCGCCGTCCACCAGCATCCGGGCAGCCACGCGCTTGCCCAAGGGACCTGCCGCCTCGCAGGTCACAATCTCACCGCCGCACGCGGCAACGGCATCGAGCGTTCCCTCGCCGCCATCTGCCAGCGGCAACGTGGCCACTTGGGCATCGGGCCAAACGCGGCGTACACCTTCGGCAACCACCACCTCCGCCTGCGCACTCGAAACGCTGCCCTTAAAGGAGTCGATCGCCAACAGCACACGGCGGGGCCGGCGACACGCGGCACCAAAATCGACCGCCTCAACGACGATATCTTCGGCACACGCGAGCGCCTCAGCATGAGCGGCATGCGCCTCAAGATCGGCCCCACAACCGCAGCCAGCACCATCGGTGCCACGCAGCCCACTAAAATAGCTGCTCAACACCTCACGACACTCGTCTGCCAGCACGCCGGCGGTCACATTAAACCGATGATTCAGGCGCGAGTCGGCATTCAAATCGTATAGGGATCCCAACGCGCCCGCCTTGGCGTCGCTCGCGCCGTACACGCAGCGCCCCACGCGCGCGTTAACCATAAGCCCCGCGCACATGCAACAGGGCTCGAGCGTCACGTAGACCGTACAATCGGAAAGGCGCCAACGACCGAGCGACTGCGCGGCGGCGCATAGGGCCGCAAACTCGGCATGCGCCGAAGGGTCCTGGTCGAGCTCGCGACGATTATGCGCCCTCGCGACGATCTCGCCGTCGCGCACCACTACGGCTCCGATGGGAACCTCGCCCACCGCCGCGGCGGCTCGCGCCTCCGCCAACGCCTCGCGCATGAACTTCTCGTCGATTTCGGTGATCGTCATCGTTCGCCTTCCCTGTTGCAAATTCAAAACGATGCTATCATTACGACTCACGGAGAGATGGCAGAGCGGTTGAATGCGGCGGTCTTGAAAACCGTTGAGCGCGAGAGCGTTCCGGGGGTTCGAATCCCCCTCTCTCCGCCACTCTTAGTGACTCACCGGCGTCATGGTCCGCTCGAACAGCGCATCGACCACGTCGGCGATTTCGGATCGGCGCTCTAGTACGTGGCCCGATTCCCACCACATGGTAAAGAGCCGAATAATGCCGCCGGCGACAAACTCAGACGTTGTCTCGAGCGATACGGGCGCCAGCGCGTCCTCGTCAAGCGCGCTCATCACGCGTCCGCGTATGGAGCGCGCGATGCGGTCGCAAATCATGCTGGTCAGCATGCCCGACATACTGCTCGCCAAAATGTTATCCATGAGCTGCTCATGCGCCAGAATCAGATCCATGGCATCAGCGAACACTTCGTGGCGAAGCGCTCGCACGTCCTCGGCGCCCTCCGCGCCATCCGCATCGGCTCGCTTTTGCGGTAGGCCCGACATGAGTTCATCGATATAGAAGGCAAAGTAATCGTTTTTGTCGCGGAAGTGCTTGTAGAACGTCGTCCGACGAATCATAGCGCGGTCGCACAGCATGGCAACCGTCACGTCCTCAAACCGATGCTCTTCGAGCAGCTCAGTAAAGGCCTCGAACAGGGCCCGATAGGTTTTCTTGATGCGAAGGTCCATACGTATCGCCCTCCTCAAGGAAAAGACAGCGCTCACTAATCTGTCGCATATCTTACACCTGTATCGCCCACCCTTGGCGAATGGCCTCACCTTGGTGGAAACATAACGCTTACCGGAAAGTTCGGTATCGCCAAAGGTTGCGGGTATACTAGTAGCGTTACACCAACGGCAGCCGGCGGAAAACGCCGCGGCCATTCGAAACGGAGACACCATGATTCCCGTCATCATCGGTATCGTTGTTGTCGTTGTGATTGTCTGCGCCATCGCTGGCATCTACAACAACATGGTCACCAAGCGCAATCGCATTGATAACGCCTGGCAGAACATCGACACGCAGCTGCAGCGCCGCAACGACCTGATCCCTAACCTAGTCGAGACCGTCAAGGGCTACGCTAAACACGAGCAGGACACGCTTGCCGCCGTGGTCAACGCGCGCAACGCCGCTGTGAGCGCCACCACGCCCGAAGCCAAGATGGAAGCCGACAACGTGCTGACCGGCGCCCTGCGCCAGCTCTTCGCCGTGGCCGAGGCTTACCCCGATCTTAAGGCGAACACCAACTTTACGCAGCTCCAAGCCACGCTCGAAGACACCGAGAACAAGGTGAGCTACGCGCGCCAGAGCTACAACGACTGCGTGCTTAGCTACAACAACGCCATCCAGACGTTCCCTGCCGTTATCTTTGCCGGCATCTTCCAGTTTAAGGAGCGCCAGGGCTTTGAGGCAGCCGAGGCCGCCCGCCAGGCACCGACCGTCAAGTTCTAACAAGTTGGCAACGCATCCTGAATCGGCTATATGCATAAACCGCTCCGTCGAATGCATACTTCGACGGAGCGGTTTCCTTTTTCGCGTAGGTCCCCCTCTAAGCGCCGTGCATTTTTGGGAGTATTCAACATAACCAAGAGCATCGGGCGCCATGACGAAGGCCAAAGACCGCGAATATCCCTGCAAATCAAGTGCTGTCGGCCCATAACCCCGCCTATTATTCGCGAAAAGCGGTAGCGCGCAGAGATGTGGTGTAAGAGGCGGGGAATGCCCCGCCTCCGCCCTTTCTTGAAAGGGAGGGGACACCGCCTAGAATTCGTCGTTGGAGTAATGAAGGTGACGGA
>CALJDJ010000085.1 GCA_938023705.1 uncultured Collinsella sp. | reverse complement strand
CGCTATAGGCGTCGCGGCCCTGTTTGCGTTTCCCCAGATAAAACCTGCCAAAATAAACCTGTCCCTTTTTGGTAGGTAAAACGGGAGCCGTTTCACCGCAACTTAGGGTGCGGTTGGGATGTGTACGCTTTAATGAGCGGCGCCCATGGTTAGAGAGATTACGCTCGTCTCTCTAAATGTCTCTCTAATGGGAAGCTCGGTTAGAGAGATGGCCTTAGGTAATCTAGCAGTGAATTCGATACATCTCTCTAAATTTCTCTCTAAAGAAGGTGCTCATCTCTCTAAAGTTAGAGAGATAAGCGCCTTGTTTAGAGAGACGGAATGCCAGTTTTCGTCCGTCCGTTACCATCTGCCAAAAATGGCGGATAAAGGACTCATTGAAGTAATGGGTTCATCGACGAGCCGCAACCGCCGCTATCGGAAGAGGTAGATGTGGCTGAGTCGCCTCTCTAGTGTCTCTCAAAGATAGATGGATGCTAGAGAGGCGGTTGCCCTGCGATATTTCCCCAGATAAAACCTGCCAAAATAAGCCTGTCCCTTTTTGGTAGGTTACTGGTTCATGTTGCCGTGGATGTAGGGGGTGACCTCGGGGGAGATATGGCCGCAGCCTAGGTTGCGCAGGGCAGATTCGATGGCGGCGGGAAGCGGGGCCTTGCCCTCGTCGTTGACCGCGGTGCTGCCGAGGGCGGCGATCTTGGCGACGTCTGCCGGCGCGGCCTCGATATGCATGCAGCCGCCGACGAGGCGTGCGCGGACCTGGTCCAGGCCAAGGTCGTGCAGGTAATCCTCGCAGGCGCGGATTAGATCGATCTTCTCGCGCGTAAGCTCCTCACCTGTGGGGACGCGCGTGGCAAGACAGGCTCCCGCCGGCAGGTTCCAAACGGGGTAGCCCCATGCGCGCAACAGTTTGCGCTCTTCGTCCTTGGTAAAGCCGACCTCCATAAGCGGCGAGCGTACGCCGAGCTCTTCTGCCGCGCGCATGCCGGGGCGGTAGTCACCGCGATCGCTTGCATTGCTGCCATCGATGACGGTGGGGAAGCCGAGCGACTTGGCGTGGTTGACGATAGCGGTAAAGCCGGCGTGCTTGCAGTGGTAGCAGCGATTGACATCGTTGCAGGCTACTTGGGGGAGCTGCAGCTGATCGACTGAAAGGTTGAGCACAGGGAGCTTAAAATGCGGCCCTTCTTCGGCTTGCCCGTCAACGGAACGCTCAAACGAAGCCTGCTCGGGCGTGCCGATGAGCGGCGTGGTGAGGTGGACGAGAAGCGTGTCGGCAGGCATGATACGGGCGCAGACCGCGGCCAAAAAGCTGCTGTCGACGCCGCCGGAAAAGCCAATGGCGACGCGTCCATATGCCAAAAGCAGCTGCTCGAGCGCTGCGAGTTTGTCCTGAAGCTCCTCTGCAGGTGCGGTGGTGTCTGAAAACATGAAACGATCCTTGCTATTGAGTACTCGGTCGAAAACTATAATCCTACCGGGCTGCTTGTCATAAGATTTCTACCTATGTAACGAAAGTGCAATATGCTATATACGTTATATACAAATTTGTAAAGTGCGGTAGAGTGACAGTAACGCAATCCGGTGAGGAGACCGATATGATCAAGGCTGTTATTTTTGACATGGACGGAACGCTGGTCGATACCGAGCGTCTGGGCATTAAGGCATGGAAAGCGCCCGCCGCTGAGCTGGGCATCGCGATTGATGACGCGCTGATTCATCAGTTTATCGGTCGTACACTGCCCGATGTCATGGACATCCTTGAGGCGCATTGCGGCAGCAGAGAAACCGCCGAGGCGCTCTATCATCGCCACAAGGAGATTCGCGACGAGATGGTCAAGACCGATCTGGAGCTTAAGGTCGGCGCTGCCGAGTGCATAGACGAGCAGCTGGCTGCGGGCTATCACGTGGGCCTTGCAACGTCGTCGCGCCTTGTTACGGCCGAGCGCAACCTTAAGATGGTTGGCCTCTTTGACAAGTTTGAGACGGTGACTTGCGGCGAGGACGTCGTGCACGGCAAGCCCGATCCCGAGATGTATCTGCTTGCCTGCGAGCGCGCGGGCTTTGCCCCCGAGGAATGTGCCGTGGTCGAGGATTCGCGCAACGGCTGCGTCTCGGGCATCACGGCCGGCTGCCATGTCTTTGCTGTTCCCGATATCGTGCCGCTGCCGCAGGACGTGGTGGATGGCTGCGAGACCGTGCTCGATACGTTGTTCGACCTGACAGCGGCGGTCAAGGCCGTGCGCTAAAGGTAGGCGCCGAGGTTGATGGCGGTGGCTTCGGTGTGACTGCTTGCCTGGGTGCTGGCGCGCTCCAGTAAAAACGGGCGTACGAGCTCTTGGCGGTTGATGTCCTCGACGGCCGTGACCGCGGTGACGATGCGTGCGGCGGAACCGATACGGGCGTGCTTGGTCTTCACCGGGGCTTTGTTTTCGATTTGCTCCATGAGCAATTGAATGCCCTTGCGGCCAATCTCGTAGCCTGGGGGTGCCACCGTGGTGAGTGGGACCGACCCGCTCCAGGCGAGCGGGTTGCCGTCGCAGCCAGCCACGCGAACCTGCTCGGGGACGGAGATGCCTTTGTCGGTCAGCGCCGAGATAACGCCCGAGGCCAATACGTCGGTCAGGCCGACCACGAAGTCGGGGCGCTCGTCCGCGGGGCGCTCAGCGATTTGGTCACCGATGCCGTAGCCGTCGGCAGCGGTATTCCATTCGCCGGCGTCGATGACTTCGATCTTGATATCGGGATGCAGGGCGAGGGCCTTATGGATGCCAAGTACGCGCAAAGTGAGCTGCATAAATGCCGCTCTGCCCACAACGGTGATATGGCGTGCGCCACGGGCAACGGCGAGCTCGGCGATAATGCGGCCTTGTGCCTCGTTGTCGGCAGCCACGTAATAACCGGGCTCGGAGCAGTGGATGTCCAGATGGACGATCGGCACGGGCATCTTGGCCATGGCGGGGTGCCAGTCGAGGGACGCCATGGGCTGAACCATGACGCCGGACATCTGCGTGCCCATAAAATAGCGCAGGTAATGATCCTCGAGAATGTCGTCGTTATCGGCATTGGCGATGAGCAAGTCATAGCCGTGCTTGCGTGCCTCGTTGTGGGCACCGCTGGCAATTTGGAGCGAAAAGCCGTGGTCGAGACGGGGGAGGATCAGGCCAAAGGACTTGGTGGTGCCGCCCGCGAGCTGACGGGCGCTTTGGTTGGGCAGGTAGCCAAGGCGATTGATGGTCTCGTTGATGAGCTTGAGGGTCTCGGGGCGCAGCTTTTCGGGGTGGTTGAGCGCGTTGGATACCGTGCCCAGCGAGACCCCTGCCTCGCGCGCGACGTCGCTGATTTTTACTTTTGCCATAGCGGCCCCTTTGATGCGTTTCAAGTACAAGCCAGATTGTAGCATCGCCCGCCCCTGGGGTGTCAAAACCTGCCAATTAGGGACAGGTTTATTTTGGTAGGTTTTATCTGCGGAAACGCCGTTGCCAGCGCGACCACCACGAAGGGGACAGGCACCTTTGTGGTGGTTTGAGACGCCCGGGCCTTCAATTGTCTCGACCTGTAACACTAAGCCGGCTTATTGCGGCGCAGATGTTACAGATCGAGATCTTTCGCCGGGATAGGCCGCCGCGACGCCCAAAACCACCACAAAGGTGCCTGTCCCCATTGTGGTGGTTTGGACCGGCTGGGCATGTGTGCATCGGGTGGTATCTAAGTTGAGATACCACTTTTGGTATATCAGCTTGCGCTTGCGTGAGTACAATACTCGAACGTTATACGTCTCAGCGCCCCCTGTGCGTGGACGTCTTGCAGTCACGCGAACGAAGGGATTTATCCTATGTGCGGAATTGTCGGCTACACCGGCTCTGATATTGCAAAGAACATCCTGGTCACGGGCCTCAAGCGTATGGAGTATCGCGGCTATGACTCCTCGGGCGTTGCGCTCGAGGTGGGCGAGGGTGCCGCGGCGCACCTCGACGTCATCCGCCGCGTGGGCAAGGTCGCGGGCTTGGAGAGCGAGCTTTCCAACATCGACAGCGACGCTACCTGCGGTATCGGCCACACCCGTTGGGCCACCCACGGCAAGCCCTCCGTCGTTAACGCCCATCCCCACACCAGCTGCGACGGTCGTATCGCCATCGTCCACAACGGCATCATCGAGAACTTCGCCGAGCTGCGCGAAGAGCTGGAGGGCCGTGGTCACCACTTTAAGAGCGAGACCGATACCGAGGTCTTCGCGCATCTGATCGAAGAGGCTTATGCCGAGACGCACGACCTGATGGCCTCCGTGCGCGAGGCTTGCACCCACGTGGTCGGTGCCTATGGTCTGGCCGCCGTGTGCGCTGACGAGCCCGGCGTGATCGCCGTAGCCCGCAAGGATTCCCCGATTGTGGTCGGCGCAGGCGAGACCGGCGCCTATGTCGCCTCCGACGTCATTGCACTCATCGACGCCACCCGCGATGTCGTGGTGCTTGAGGACGGTCAGTTTGCCAAGCTCACGCCCGCAGGCGTCGAGTACACCGACGAGGCCGGTAACGCTATCGAGCCCAAGGTCACCCACATCGACTGGGACCTGGACATGGCAGAAAAGGGCGGTTATCCCGACTTTATGCTCAAGGAAATCCACGAGCAGCCGCGCGTCGTGCGCGACACGCTGGTTGGCCGTATGACGCCTGCCGGCGAGCTCGACATCGATGAGCTTGGCCTTTCGCTCGAGGAGCTCAACGACATCGACCGCGTCTACGTGATCGCTTGCGGAACCAGCTATCACGCCGGCCTCATAGCTAAGAATCTCATTGAGGGCTGGGCTCGCATCCCCACCGAGGTCGAGGCGGCCAGCGAGTTCCGCTACCGCAACCCCATCATTACGCCGACGACGCTTGTCGTTGCCGTGTCCCAGTCGGGCGAGACGGCCGATACCCTTGCCGCCATTCGCGACGCGCGCATCAAGGGTGCCAAGGTCTTCGGCATCACCAACGTGGTGGGCAGCCCCGTGGCGCGTGAGAGCGACGGCGTCATCTACACCAAGGCCAACAAGGAGATCGCGGTCGCCTCGACCAAGAGCTTCATCGGCCAGGTCGTGAGCCTGACGCTGCTGGCTCTGCTGCTAGCGCAGGTCAAGTACCGCCTGACCACCAAGCAGGCGCGCATGCTGTTCCGCGAGCTTTCCGATACGGCCGAGCAGATCCAGTGGATTTTGGATACCCAGACCGAGGCCGTGCATGAGGCCGCCCTGCTGTGCAAGGACGCGCAGTCCGCACTGTTCGTGGGTCGCGGCATGGGTGCCGCTATTTCCTACGAGGGCGCGCTCAAGCTC
This sequence comes from uncultured Collinsella sp., assembly GCA_938023705.1. Classification (GTDB taxonomy): domain Bacteria; phylum Actinomycetota; class Coriobacteriia; order Coriobacteriales; family Coriobacteriaceae; genus Collinsella. Next base: position 4,597 of record CALJDJ010000085.1, on the reverse strand, counting down.
AAAGAGGTCAGCTACCTGCACGCCGAGGCCTACGCCGCCGGCGAGATGAAGCACGGTCCCATCGCACTGATCGATCCGGGCTTCCCTGTCATCGCCGTGGCCACCAAGAGTGCCACCTACGACAAGACCGTGTCGAACCTTATGGAGTGCAAGGCGCGCGGCGCCAAGGTCATCGTCGTTGCCACTGAGGGCGACGAGGAGATCAACAAGATCGCCGACTGCATCATCCGCGTGCCGGCAGTCCGCGACGTGTTCAGCCCCATCACGGCGAGCGTTCCTCTGCAGCTGCTCGCCCGCGAGGTCGCCATCCTGCGCGGCTGCGACGTCGACCAGCCCCGTAACCTGGCCAAGAGCGTCACGGTAGAGTAGTTGGTTCCGCCGTTCTAGCGACTAAGGCCCGGCTCTGCATCAAGACGGAGCCGGGCCTTTTCTGCGTTTGCCCAGATAAAACCTGCCAAAATAAACCTGTCCCTTTTTGGCAGGTTAGCGGAGCTTGCTGGTCTCGAAGTACTCGGGGAACTGGTCCAGAACTTCGGTTTGGTTGCGGAACATCATGTGCAGGTGCTTGCTGACCAAAAAGCTCGCTTCGATGGGGTCGCGACCGGCGATAGCGCGGCGAATCTGCTTGTGCTCGTTCACGATGTCCTGATTGTCGAGAACCTGCGTGGCGGCGCGCAGCCAGCGGAAGCGCTCCAGGTCGGCATTGGTCTCTTCGAGCCACGACCACACGGTGCTGCGACATGCGATGCTAAAAATCATGTGATGCATGAGGTTGTCGCTCAAAAAGAAGCCGATGCGATCCTCTTCGGCCATGGCCTTTTCCTGCAGCACGATGGCGCGGTCGAGCTGCTCGATGCCGGCCGACGTGGCTCGCGCACAGCACTCCACAATCACCTGCTTTTCCAGATGTTCGCGGATGTAACAGGCACTCTCGGCAAGGGTGAGGTTGATGGGCGAGACATAGGTGCCACTTTGGGGCACGGTACGCACCAGGCCTTCCTGCGCCAAGCGAACCAAAGCCTCGCGCACGGGCGTGCGACCCATATCCAGGTCGTCGCAAAGTTGCTTGACGCCCAGCTTTTCGCCCGGCTTGTAGTCCAGGTAGACGATTTTGCGTCGAATGGTGTGGTAGGACTGGTCCTGTAGGCTCGTCTCCTGCTCGCCAACGTGCATCGATTCTTCCATAGCGCCTCGCAACTGTTCTATCAAACTCATATGTCAGTTGTTAATTATGCCGCGAATCAGCTTTCCGCGGTGGGTAATTCGGCTGTCGCCCGAGAACTATTGCGGCATCTTAGTCTGTGTTTGCGCAAGGCTATGCCCAATGTTGCCGTATCATAAGCCGTCGCAAACGTGAAAGAGAAAGAAGGAATCCCATATGCAACTGGCGAATATCGTACGCGAGCGCTGGAAGGGTGTCTTGTTCTGCCTGATCATCGCTATCCCCGCGACGTTGCTCGGCAAACAAATTGAGGTGGTCGGCGGGCCGGTATTTGCCATCCTCTTCGGCATGGTCCTGGCGCTCGTCTTTCCCAAGAATCGCCGCGAACAGCTCGCCGCCGGTGTCACCTATACGTCTAAAAAAGTCTTGCAGTACGCGGTTATCCTGCTTGGCTTTGGCATGAACCTGTCCCAGATCCTGTCCAAGGGCGCCCAGTCGCTGCCGATTATCGTGGCGACGATCTCGACCTCGCTTGTCATCGCCTTTGTGCTCTGCCGCGTTATGAACGTGCCGGGTAAGATCGCGACGCTTGTGGGTGTGGGTTCGTCGATTTGCGGCGGTTCTGCCATCGCCGCGACCGCGCCCGTTATCGATGCCGACGATCGCGAGATTGCCCAGGCTATTTCGGTCATCTTCCTGTTTAACGTTATCGCGGCGCTCGTGTTTCCGACGCTCGGCGGTATGCTCGGGCTGACCAACGAGGGCTTTGGCCTGTTTGCCGGCACCGCCATCAACGACACCTCGTCCGTAACGGCTGCGGCGAGCGCTTGGGACAGCATGCATCCCGGCGCCAATGTGCTCGAGAGCGCTACGGTGGTCAAGCTCACCAGGACGCTGGCCATTATTCCCATCACGTTGGTCCTCGCATGCTGGCAGATGCATCTGGCGCGCAAGGCCGGCGGCGACGCCAAAAGCACGTTCTCGCTTAAACGCGCGTTTCCCATGTTTGTGCTGTTCTTTGTGCTGGCGAGCGTAATCACCACGGTGCTTCAGCTTCCCGTGTCCATCACGGCGCCCATCAAGGAGCTGTCGAAGTTCTTTATCGTGATGGCCATGGCGGCTATTGGCTTTAATACCGATATCGTCGAGCTGGTCAAAAAGGGCGGCAAGCCCATCGCGCTGGGCTTTTGCTGCTGGATTGGCATTGCGTGCATGAGTTTGGGAATGCAGCACGTGCTGGGGATCTGGTAGAGGAGCAGCCGGTCTGTGTGCTGCATGCTGGCGCGCGCAAGCTTGCGGTGGAGCGATAGGAGCTCTTGCGGGTATGGCTTGTCCGCAGGTTTATAAGTCCCGAAGAGCTCTTATCGCCCCGCCAGGATGGCGATGCGGGGCAACACCTATACTCGCAGGACGGCGCTTTCTGCCCTATAGTGTTTGGTGAGCAATATCGTTCAATTTTGAAACACTCGGTCGTGCGACTGTCGGCGGTTGCACGTCGCCACGGACAGGGGCAAATCATGGATAGCGATGCCAAGCTAAACATCTTGACCGAGGCCCTGGCTGCTGCCGGGGCCTCGGCATTGGCAATCGATGCGCGTGGGGACGTCGTGATCTCGACCATGAATGACGCGGCGCTTGAGCGGGATGTGGCGACTTTTGTCGCTGAGCGCCTCGACCGTATAGGAGACGGCGCGCGTCTGGTTATGGGACGTGCGGGTGCGCGCCTGAGCCTGACCGTTCGCCCCACCGACAAAGAGGGTGGGGACCTTTGGGTCGTCGTGGTCCGCGAGGTGCGCGGCGCCGCGGCACATGCGGGCATCGAGTGGCTCAACGCCGACGAAGTTGAGGCCCGCTACGAATCGAGCGCGTACGGCATCGTTGAGGGGGCGGCCTCGGTAGCTGCGCCGGTCGCCGAGAGCTACGCGCGCGGTGTGCCCCTTATGCTCGAGGGCGAGCTGGGAGCGGGTCAGATCGAGATCGCTAAGCGCCTCTATCTGGACGGTCCTTTTGCCGATCAACCCTTTGTTGCCGTTGCGCTCGATGAGCTTACCGATCGCGGTTGGCGCCACGTGCTCAAAAGCGCCGAATCGCCGTTGTTCCAAACGGGGCTGACACTTTGCATTGCGGGCTGGAATGCGGTTGGCCCCCAGCGCCTTCGCGAGCTCGTTTCCACGATGGCCGACACCGCGTTGGCGACGCGCTGCCATGTGGTGCTGACGGCGAATGACATGCCGGGCGGCAGCGAAAGTGATCAAGCCGCCTTTGTGACCGAGCGCTTCGCCTGTGCGGTGAGCGTGGCGCCGGCAATCGTCGAGCAGGGAGCCGCGTCGACGAAGGTTGCGCGCTATTTGGAATATCTCGCTGGTGCATTTGGGACGGCAGCGCCCACGCTGTCTGCCGCGGCGACGAAGGCGCTCGATGCTTACCGCTGGCCGCGCAATTATCTGCAGCTCCGCGAGGTCTCGGAACGACTGTATATATTGGTGGGGACGGGCGCGGTGGACCGCGCTGTGGCGGAGGAAGTGCTCGCCCAAGAGGACGTGATTAAGACCGCAACCTTTGGCGCCCCGACACTCGAAAGTGACCTGTATATCCTGCGACCGCTGACCGATACCGAGCGAGATATCGCGCATCTGGTTGTAGATCATCTGCACGGCAACCGGACCCGTGCGGCGGAGGTGCTGGGCATAAGCCGAACAACGCTGTGGCGCTTGCTGAAGGACGGTGACCGTTGAGCGAGGCGCCCGTGACCGCGCGCGACGCGTGTGCTACAGTCCAAAGCGTTATTGTTTCGATTTGGTTACGGCGTGCGGGGGCGTATGGCTGAGACTTCAAAACCGAGCCGCAGAAGACGGAGCGCCGCGCCGGTTAACCGACGCACGACATCGGTGACGTGGGGCAAACACGCCTCGGGGTTTGATGGCTCGTTCAAGCGCACTAAATATGGCTATCCTTCGGCAAGCGCTCGCTTGGCCATGCAGGCCGAGTCGTCGCTGTGGGGCCGCAAGCGTGTGGTGGGCTCAAAGCTCAAGCACGACGGAACGCTCGGTTACATCAGCCGCGGAGCGGCTCGTCGCAGCGGGCTCAATCCCGCCGGCTGGCATCGCTACGTGCCGATCGTGGCTGTCGTTGCAGCAATCGTCATCGCACTCGCTGCGCTTGGCTACGCCGGCGGCGGCGCCAACTTGGACGCGATGTTTAAATCGCCCGAGCTCGCGCATACAGGCACAGAAATTGTCGAGGGCGCTCAGACCCAGACGGGCGTCGCGCCCCAGCGCGGTATCGTTGCGGCAGCCTCCACCATCGCCGACGCTCAAAAGGACGGGGACGAACAAGACGACGGCGCCGCAACGACCCACACGAACGAAACGACGACAACTCCACCGGCAAGATAAGTTGCGAGCGGGTCCGCCGTTCGTTAGAACGGCGGGGATA
>CALJDJ010000084.1 GCA_938023705.1 uncultured Collinsella sp. | reverse complement strand
TCAGGGAATTGTAATTGATGGTGAAGGTTCAAAGGTTATTTGCAAAGACTAATTTAAAATTCCAGTTTGCTGTACTCGTTCCTAGCAGGGTTTGGGGCAGACACGCCCCAACAAGAAGCCGTCCCAAAGGGGCAAGAATGGGGACTGCGGACGATTTCTTGGACCGTTACGCGGCCCTTCCCAGCGCGGAGCGGAGCTCGGCCGGCGTGCGGCCACCGAGCGCATCGCTGCACCTCTCCGTATTGTATCGGCCGATCCAGCCCCCGAGCTCCTCGATGAAGCGGGCGGGGGTCCAGTCCGACCAGTCCCTGCCGTGCCAGAACTCCTCCTTGAGCAGGCCGAAGAAGCCCTCCATCGCCGCGTTGTCCGAGCTGCAGCCCTTGGCGGACTGGATTGGCTACACTGATGTGGACAGTTCCGGGAGGGGCGCAAGAGACGGGAGGGCCGTGTACGCGTTCCTGCGCGAGAGCCGCGGGGAGGGGCTGCCTGGGTACGTGCCTGTCAACTCGGTCTACGTCTTTGATGACCGGGTCGTACTCAATATAAACTTCACGGATGATGCCAAAACGGTCACCCGTGAGGAAGTGTTGGGTTCGAGTGCTATGGACAATGTTCCAGCATGCTGGGATCGAACTCGCTAGCCGGAATCACACGGTACCCGTGACGCAGCAGCAGATCGACAAAAACACCGTTGCCCGCGGTGAGCGTACCGCTAAAGGTGCCATCGTAGACGCGACCCGCGCCGCACGAGGGGCTACGGTCCTGAAGGACGCACACAGAGATCTCGGACGGGCCGCCAAAGTGCTCGCACATATCGAGCGCGCGCTGGGCACCCAGGCGAAACTCGCAATCGACCGAGATGCCCTCGCAGGTGCGGACCTCACCGTCCACAATCTCGGATGGCTTGCGCGGCGTGGGCAGGCCACCAAAAACCTCGGGGCATACCAGTAAGACCTCGGTCCCCGTACCATCGCAAGCCTCGACCAACTCGCGATGGTAATTATCGAGCCCGTTATACTTACAGCTCTCGCCCATCAAGCAGGCACTTACCACGATCTTCATATAACAACTCTCCTCACGCAAAATCGCCCCATTTGAGATGAACACTCAAATGGGGCGATCGACACTGCGCAACTAGTATTACTGCTGCTTTGGCATCAGCGGATTCTCACGCGTGAGGAGATTCATAAACTCCTCGCCCGTGATGGTCTCCTTCTTGTACAGATAACGAGCCAGCTCATGGAGCTTAAACTTGTTCTCCTTGAGGATCTGCAGGGCGCGATCGTGCGCATCCTCGATCAGCTTGGCGACGATCGCGTCGACGCGCTCGGCCGTACCGGGGGCGCAGGTGAGCGACGTGTCTTGGTTAAGGTAGGCATTCTGTACGGTACCGAGCGCCATCATGCCAAACTCATCCGACATACCAAAGCGCGTCACCATGTTGCGGGCGAGCTTGGTGGCCTGCTCGATATCATTGGCCGCGCCAGTCGTCATCTCGCCAAAGATCAGCTCCTCGGCAGCACGTCCGCCGCAGTAGACGGCGAGCTTGTCCAGGACTTCCTGGCGCGTGGTCAGGAAGCGCTCATCCTCCTCGACCTGCATGGTGTAGCCCAGAGCACCGCTCGTACGCGGCACGATGGTGATCTTGGTAACCGGCGCAGAACCCTTCTGGCGGGCGGCAACGATGGCATGGCCGATCTCGTGGTACGAAACAACCTGTTTCTCGTGGTCGGACAGAACCGTGGACTTACGCTGCTGGCCGGCGATGACGACCTCCACCGACTCCTCAAAATCGTCCTGCGTGGCGCGCTTGCGACCCTCGCGGACAGCACGCAGCGCGCCCTCGTTGATGATATTGGCCAGGTCGGCGCCCGAGGCACCGGGCGTGGCGCGGGCAATCGCGGTCAGATCGATCGGCGGCTGCGTCTTCACGCTCTTGGCATGCAGCTCAAGAATGTTCTTACGTCCGGTCAGGTCGGGCAGCTCAACGGGGATGCGGCGGTCAAAACGACCGGGGCGCAACAGGGCGGGATCGAGGCTGTCGGGACGGTTGGTTGCGGCAAGCACAACGATACCCTTGTGGTTATCGAAGCCGTCCATCTCGGTCAGCAGCTGGTTGAGCGTCTGCTCGCGCTCGTCGTTGCCGCTAAAGCCACCGCCGTCACGCTTCTTACCGATGGTATCGATCTCATCGATAAAGACGATACACGGGGCCTTTTCCTTGGCCTGCTTAAACAGATCGCGCACCTTGGCAGCGCCACGGCCGACGAACATCTCGACGAACTCAGAACCAGAAATACTAAAGAACGGAACACCAGCTTCGCCGGCCACAGCCTTGGCAAGCAGGGTCTTACCAGTGCCCGGAGGGCCCACAAGAAGAGCGCCGCGCGGCAGCTTGGCGCCGATCTCCTCGTAGCGCTGCGGCTTCTCCAGAAAGTCGACGACCTCCTTGAGGGACTCCTTGGCCTCTTCCTGGCCGGCGACGTCCTTAAAGGTCACGCCCACGTCCTTGGAGGCGATCACGCGCGCGCCGGACTTACCCAATCCGCCGCCGCCAAAACCACCGCCGCCAAAGTTCATCGACGGGCCGTCATCGCCCATAGCCTTCTTCATGCGGCGGTTGAGCCACCAGCCAATCAGGAAGAAAATCGCCATGGGAAGAATGAGCGTAATCAGGTAGTAGGTCATCAGGCCCGAGCTCTTGTCGGGAACGACCGACTCCAGCGAAGCGCCAGACTCAAGCACGCGATCGGTAAAGCCCGCGTCATTCGGCACACCGGTCGTCTTGTAGGCGATGTTCTCGTCCTCGCCCTTTTTAGTGTAATAAATCGTGTAATCGTCAGTGTTGTACTCGACCTTGTCGACGCTCTTCTTATCAAGCGCTTTGACAAACGTCGAGTAATCGGTCTTCGTAATCTGCTGCGTGTGACCGATGTTGGGGAACAGAACGGTCGAGAGCACGAGGTAGACGACGAAGGCGATGAGCACGTAGAGAATCATATTCCGTCTACGTTTGTTGTCATCCATCTCCATCTGCTTGAACTCCATCTACTGGGGTTGATAATGCTTTCTAGAATACCCAACCAGGACGGCGATAAACCGACGCCGAGCACGAAAGGACAGAGATGGCATCACTGGAAGTCGGCAAGGTTCAAATCTACACGGGCGACGGCAAGGGCAAAACCACGGCCGCCTTGGGGCTGGCTTTGCGCGCCACAGGTTATGGGCTCAACGTACTTATGCTGCAATTTGCAAAGAAGCTGCACTGCGCCGAACACGATGCCGCGCCGCGTCTGGGGCTACGCATCGTACAGGCCGACCGCGACACGCCCGAGACTTGCGCCGCGCAGATCATGGAGCTCGCACGCGAGCAGATTAGCCAGGTAGACATGCTGATCTTGGATGAACTGGGAGAAGCCATGCGACGGGGCTTTGTGACGCGCGAAGATGTCGAAGCGTTGATTGCGATGAAACCGACCACCACAGAGCTCGTGCTCACCGGCCGCGGCTTGCTGCCCCTCGCCGACCTTGCCGACCTAGTAACCGAAATGCGTCCCATCAAACACTACTTCGACGAAGGCCTCCTAGCCCGCCAAGGCATCGAATACTAATTGATCCGAAGGGGACGGAGGCAAACGGATCATCGACATCACGACGGAGAGCAATGATCCGTTTTCCTCCGTCCCCCAGGGATCATCAGGCAGTGGCGCGGCCTAGCCAGTTGCCGCTGTGATGGTAGACGGTGAACATCGCGGCGGTGATTACCCAGGTTACGGGGTAGACCAGCAGCAGATGCTCGAGCGAGGGGTCGAGCGGCATAATCGCGAACACCCACGCCACGCGGAGCACGACCGTGCCGAAGATCGTGAGCATCATAGGCTGGAAGCTCACGCCAGCGCCGCGGATGGAGCCAGACGCGTTTTCGATAATCGAGAAGATCGCGTAGAACGGCGCGATGAAATGAAGAATCGTCGTGGTGTAGGCCGAAATCGCGGCATCGTCGATGAACAAACGCGACAACGGACCCGAGAACACAAGCAGCACGGCAGACAGGCCACCAATGAGCATAAACGACAGCACGAGCGACGTGTGGTATCCCTTTCGCATGCGATCGTAATTGCGCGCACCAAAGTTCTGCGCCGAGAACGTGGTGATCGACACGCCGAGCGCCTCGGTCACCATCCAGATAATGCCGTCCAGGCGGCCGGAAAGGCCCCAAGCGGTCGTGACATCGGCACCAAACGAGTTGACCGACACCTGAATCAAAACGTTGGAGATCGAATACGCCGCAGACTGAACGCCCAGCGGAAGACCACACGAAAGCATGCTCTTGCAAATGCCGCGATCGATACCGAGCTTGGATAGCGACAACCGCCACGCACCCGGAGCGCGCATCATACGAACCAGAATCATCGTGGCATTGGTGCAGATAGTCAGCGCCACCGCGATGCCGCAGCCCAGCGCTTCCATGTGCAGCACGGCGACAAAGAGAATGTCGAGCGCCACGTTGACGAAGCAGCCGGAGGCAATAATGACCGCCGGACCGCGCGTGTCGCCCACGGCGCGCAACAACGCCGTCCCCATATTGAGCAGCAGCGCCGCAAACATGGCGGCAAAGTAGCAACGGGCATACGCCACACCCTCGGCCAGCAGCTCATGCGGTGTATTCATCAGCACAAGCATCGGCTCGACAAACACCATGCCCAGAATGGAAATGACAATGCCGCCCACCAGCGCGAGCGTCATGGCCGTATGGACCGATCGGCTCAAGCGCTCGTCATCGTGCTGACCAAAAAACTGGCCGGTAATAACGGCACATCCAGCACCAACACCGACGCAAAAACCAATGCAGAGCTCCGTAAGCACCATCGTGGCCTGAATGCCACCCAGCGCGAGCTTGCCGCCAAACTGACCGACGATATAGGTACCGATAAGCGTGTATGCCTGCTGAAAGAACGAACTAAAGAAGATGGGGACGCACAGCGACAGCAGCTGCTGCCAAATAACGCCCTGCGTTACATCGATAGCCGTAGATTTCTTAGCCACACGCCCTCCCCACCAGCGTACGTCAAACAACAAAACGGCACTTTAAGACGAAAGCCAAAACCAGCTTAGCACCGACCGACGTCGGCCGAAACGTCCCGAACCAGAGCCCGGTGCGAAATATCTGCCTAGTGATACAGCCCCGGCTGGTAGTGGTACTCGTTGCTCACATGCGGGCACAGTTGCCAAAAGGCGACGGCACTAGCAGCGGCAACGTTGAGTGAATCGACCCCGTGCGCCATCGGAATGCGCACGGCTCGGTCGCAGCCGGCAATGGTCTTGGTGCCCAAGCCGGCACCCTCGGTACCCATAAAGATCGCTAGGCGGTCAATCTCCTGCAGCACGGGATCGTCCAGCGACACCGAATCATCCGTCAACGCCATGGCGGCACACGAAAAGCCGGCATCGTGCAGCGCCGCCAGCCCATCATGCGGCCATACGCGCGCCTCGCTGCCAATGCGCGTCCAGGGCACCTGGAACACCGTGCCCATGCTCACGCGGGCCGAGCGACGGTACAGCGGGTCACAGCAAGTGGGGCTCACCAAAATGCCATCGACGTTCAGCGCAGCCGCCGAGCGGAAAATCGCGCCGACATTGGTGTGGTCGACAATGCCCTCGAGCACGCACACGCGCACCGGGCGCTCACCCGCCGCCTCGACGACGCCACTCAAGAACTCGGCTACCGGAATCTGGCGTGGACGACGGAATGCCGCGAGCGCACCGCGCGTCACGTTAAAACCCGTCAGCTGCTCCATGAGCTCCATGGAGGCAACGAACACAGGAACCGGACCCGCGCCCTCGCGCACAACCAGGCGCTCAAACAGCGGCATCATCTGATCGAGCCAGCGTTCGCCCAAAAGAAAGCTCACCGGCTCGTATCCGGCGCGAACCGCACGCTCGATGACCTTGGCGCTCTCGGCGATAAAAATGCCCTTCTGTGGCTCCAGCACGCAGCGAAGCTCACGCTCGGTCAGTCGCACGTAGGCATCGAGCCGCTCGTCCTCGAGCGAATCGATTCGCAGCACCTCAACGGCATCAGTCATAGCAGCCAGCCCGCACCCTTCTTTACAGCACATCTATACCAAACGAGGCGACGCTAAGCGCCGCCCCATGCATTCAATCAACCCGATGATACCGTTCACGCCAGGCGATTTATGCCTCAACGCGACGATACGTCACGAACTCATAATCGAGACCCTCGTCACCCTCGCCCGAGGCAATCGTGGCAACCCCGCCACGCCGCGCAATCTCCCACGCGGGATCGGCGTCCAAGTCGGGAAAGTACGTGTCCACGGGATGGACGCAGTGGTTATGCGTGACCTCGGCCTCCGCGCAGCACGGCAAAAACTGACGATACACCTCGCCACCGCCGATCACCCACGCAACGGGCTCATCGGCAACCACGGCGAGCGCTTCGTCGACGCTATGCACCACGTCGACGCCCTCGGCAGCAAAGCTCTCGTCACGCGTGAGCACGATATTGCGGCGGTTCTTGAGCGGACGCCCACCGGGAAAACTCAGCAGGGTCTTGCGTCCCATAATAACCGGGCACCCTTTGGTGCACGCCACAAAATGGCGCATGTCGGCGCGATTGGACACCACCATGTCGCCCTCGCACCCAATGCCCCAGTCATCGCACACGGCGACAATGGCAGAAAGCTTACACGTCATGCGCGTCACCTACACCGCAATGGGGATGTTCTTGACCTGCGGGCCGTGCTCATAGCCCTCGACAATCAGGTCGTCGGTCGTAAACGCATAGAAGTCATGCACATCGGGGTTAAGCGTTACCTTGGGCGCGGCAAACTGCGGACGCTCGATAAGCTCGCGGACGATATCGACATGACGGTCGTAAATGTGGGCATCGGCAATCACATGTAGCAGCTCGCCGGGAATCATATCGACCGATTGCGCGACCATCATCAGCAAGATGGCGTACTGGCACACATTCCAGTTGTTCGCGGCCAAAATGTCCTGGCTGCGCTGGTTGAGAATCATGTTGAGCGTCGGTTTGTCATCCTGCGGGCGCTGCGTCACGTTATACGTCACGCTGTAGGCGCACGGATACAGGTGCATCTCGGACAAATCGCTAAACACATAGGTATTCGTCATAATGCGGCGGCTGTACGGCGTGTTCTTAAGGTCGTACAGAACGCGGTCCATCTGGTCGAAATCGCCCTCGGCATAATGGCTCTTCTGCCCAATCTGATACCCGTAGGCCTTACCGATGGAGCCGGTCTCGTCAGCCCACTCATCCCAAATATGGCTGTTGAGGTCATGCACGTTATTGGACTTCTTTTGATAGATCCATAGGATCTCATCCATGGCAGATTTGAGGGCCGTACGACGCAGGGTAAGCGCCGGAAACTCCTCACGCAGGTCATAGCGTGCCGTAACGCCAAAGTTTTTAATGGTATAGGCAGGGGTGCCGTCCTCCCACACCGGACGGACCTTTTGGCCCTCGGTGGTGGTGCCATGGTCCAGAATATCGCGGCACATGGTTACAAACTGTTGATCAGCCTTGCTCATTGACCCTCCTGTCAGTCGCCTATAAGCGATTTTTATTGTAGACCAGGCGCGCAGTGTCGGATTGGACACTTGGGTCGGCACACGCAATGCACGGCAGCACGGCTTCGCATTCAGAAGCTGGCCACTTTTGCTTTTTCTGACATATGCCAAAAATACCTTGTGCTGTTCCGTATGCGCGGTATCCTATTACTGACATATGTCAGATTTGGAGAGTGTATGGCAGGAAGACGCGAAAAATTGCGCCGCGTTGGGATCATCCCCGAATATCGCGGCTTTACCCCCGACGGCCTTGCCAGCGGAGACGCCATCGATATGACGATCGACGAGCTCGAAGTCCTGCGTTTATGCGACCTAGAAGGCCTCAATCAAGAGGCCGTCGCCCAGCGAATGGGCATCGCTCGTGCCACCGTGGCGGCCATCTGCAGCCGCGCACATCGCAAGGTGGCAAACGCGCTGGTCAACGGTCGGGCACTCAGCATTGAGGGCGGCAATATCGCATACTCCCCCATCACCACGACGACGGCCGCATGGCCAGCAAAGGAGGTCGGCACCATGAGGGTGGCAACCACGTACGACAACGGCAACATCTTTATGCACTTTGGCCGCAGCGAGCAGTTCAAGATCTACGACATTCAGGACGGCAAGGTACTCAACGAGCAGGTCGTGGGCACCGGCGGCACCGGCCACGGCGCACTTGCGGGCCTGCTCGCCAACGGCGGCGTGGACACGCTCATCTGCGGCGGCATCGGCGCAGGCGCTATCAACGCGCTTGCTCAAGCCGGCATCACGGTATACGCAGGTGCCCAGGGCAGCTGCGACGCTTGCGTCGAGGCCCTTATCGCCGGCACGCTCGCACAGAACGGCGAGGCCACGTGCGACTGCCACAGCCACGACCACGAGCACACCCATGAGCATGGCGGGTCCTGCGGCTGCCACGGCCACCACGACCACGAAGGCCACGAGGGCTGCGGCTGCCACTAACGGCACGGCACCGCGAGCTCGGGGCGCGAAGCCGAACGCAACCCAACAATCAAAGCCAACAACAAAGGCCACCCGGTAGCATCCGAGTGGCCTTTGCCATATCAAGCTGGAATTACAGCTCTATTTCTTATTACGCATCTGCGCTTCCATCTGGCGCAGCAGCTCCATATCGGACTTGGGACCGCCCGTACCCAGGCCGCCCATGCCGCCCAGACCCATAGCGTCCAGCCCAGGGATATTGGGCATGCGCATCTTCTTGCCCTTCTTGCCCTTTTTGCCCTTCTTGCCGCCGGCCTGTGCCTGATTGGCCATCGTGCGCATGCGGCCCATCATCTTATTCATCTCGCCCCACTGCTTCATAAGGCTGTTGACCTCGGTGGGGGTTACGCCGGCGCCCTTGGCAATACGCGCGCGACGCTGACCGTTGATGATGGAGGGACGCAGGCGCTCCTCCTTGGTCATCGACATGATGATGGCCTCGTTCTTATCGAAGATGCCCTCGTCCAGGTTGCCGCCCATCTGGTTGAGTGCACGCTGACCACCGGGGAGCATGCCCAGGATACCCTTCATGCCGCCCATCTTTTTGACGGCTTTCATCTGGTCGAGCATGTCGTTCATGGTGAAGCCCTCGCGCAGCATACGCTCGGCAGCCTCGAGCTGCTCTGCATCGGCTGCCTCCTGGGCCTTCTCGATGATGCCGACGACGTCGCCCATGCCCAAGATTCGCTTGGCCATGCGATCGGGATAGAACGGCTCAAGAGAATCGGGTTTCTCGCCCATGCTCACGAACTTGATGGGCTTGCCGGTCACCTGACGCACCGAAAGTGCGCCACCGCCACGGGCGTCACCGTCGAGCTTGGAGATGATCACGCCGTCAAAGTCGGTGCGATCGGCGAAGGTCGAGACGACGTTAACGATATCCTGGCCGGTCATGGCATCGACGACCATCAGCACCTGGTCGGGCTTGACGGCCTTCTTGATGTCGACGGCCTCCTGCATCATCTGCTCGTCGATCTGAAGACGACCGGCGGTATCGACAATGACCACGTCACGCAGGTGGTCGACGGCCTCCTGAATGGCACCCTTGGCGATGTCGACCGGGTGCGCGCCGTCGCCGCGGAAGACCGGAACGCCGATCTCTCCACCGAGCGTGGCCAGCTGGTCGGCAGCGGCGGGACGGTAGACGTCGCACGCGGCGAGCAACGGCGAGCGGCCCTGCTTCTTGAGCAGGTAGGCAAGCTTTACGGCAGCCGTGGTCTTACCGGAGCCCTGCAGGCCCACGAGCATGATGACATTGGGAATGCGGTTGCTAAAGACGAGCTTGCTCTCGGTTGAGCCGAGCATCTCGGTGAGCTCGTCGAGCACGATCTTGACGACGTTTTGCGCCGGCGACAACGACTCCATGACCTCGGCGGTCATGCAGCGCTCCTTGGTCTTGGCAACGAACTCCTTGACAACCTTAAAGTTAACGTCGGCCTCGAGCAGCGCCATGCGAATATCGCGCATGGCCGAAGTGATATCGGCCTCGGTCAGTTTACCCTTGCCGCGCAAGCGGTCAAATGTGTCGTTGAGGCGATCGCTCAGAGAATCAAACACTAGTCACTCCTTAATTGGACTCGCCCACCAGGGCGCGGCAGAAATCTTTGGCGTTAAACTCCTGCAGGTCATCGACCTGCTCGCCCACGCCGATGCGCAGGATCGGGAGCTTGAGCTTCTCGGCCACGGCCATGGCAATACCGCCCTTAGCCGTGCCGTCGAGCTTAGTCATGATAATACCGTCCAGGCCCAGCGCCTCGTTAAACTCGAGCGCCTGGTTCAGACCGTTCTGGCCAGTGGCGGCATCGATCACAAGCACGACCGAGACCGGCATGGGACCGGCGGCCATATTTGCGGCGCGCTTACGCGTCACGTTGACCACCTTGGCGAGCTCGCGCATGAGCTCGGGGCTCGTGTGCAGACGACCGGCGGTATCAATGAGCACCAGGTCGCTGCCGCGCCTGTCGGCCTCGTCGAGCACGTCGTAACAAACGCTCGCCGGGTCGGAGCCGCGGTCGCGCTTGATGACGGGAACACCGGCGCGCTGACCCCACACATCGAGCTGCTCGATGGCGGCGGCGCGGAAGGTATCGGCCGAACCGATCACGACATTCTTGCCGCGGGAAGCCATGGCGCTCGCAATCTTGCCGACCGTCGTGGTCTTGCCGGCACCGTTGATGCCCACAAACAGCACGCAGCTCGGCGTATCGGAGAACGGATCGCGCTCGATGGGCACAAAGTGCTGCTCAAGCTGCTCGGCCAGAGCGCGACGAAGCTGCGGTGCGGTCTTGAGGTTCTTCTTGGCTGCGGCATCGCGCAGGTCATCGGAGACCTGAATAGCGACCTCGGCACCCATGTCACCCATAACGAGGGTGTCCTCAAGGTCCTCCCAAAAGTCCTCGTCGACCTCGCCGCCAAAGTAGAAGACCTCGTTGAGGGCCTCGCGGCTGCGCTCAAGTCCGCGCGAGAGAGCGTCAAAGAATCCCATTATGCATTCACGACCTTTCCGGTTTCGCGATCGAGTTTTTGCGAGACGACGCGGCTGACGCCGTCGGCTTGCATCGAGACGCCATAGAGAACGTCAGCGTCCTCCATAGTACGGCGCTGATGCGAAATGACCAAGAGCTGTGTATCGGAACGCAGCACATCGAGGGCTCCGATGAGCTTGGACAGGTTGGCGTCATCAAGCGCCGCCTCGACCTCGTCAAGCACATAGAACGGCACCGTGCGCGTGCGGTACACGGCAAAGAGCAGGGCGAGCGCCGTCAGACTCTTCTCGCCACCCGACATGAGCATCATCTTAGTAATGCGCTTGCCGCGCGGCTGCGCCACAACCTCAATGCCCGTCTCGGCAGGATGCTCGGGATCGGTCATCTCAAGATGAGCCTGGCCACCCGGGAACAGCATGGCGAAGATCTCGCGGAAGTTCGCGTCGACCTTCTCAAACGTCACCAGAAACGCCTTGCGCATCTTGCGATCAATGGCCACTGTGATCTTGGTGAGCGCCTTGCGCGCGCTCTCCAGATCGGCCAGCTGGTCCTCGATGTAGTCGGCGCGGCGCTTGAGCTGCTCGTACTCCTCCATGGCAACCTGGTTCACGGGGCCCAGATTGTTGATATGACGCACGAGCTGGTTGAGCTCCCGCTCGGCGGCGTCGCGGTCGGTGGGAGCAGGAAGCATGAGCGCTTCCTCGAGCACCGTGGTGCCATCGGCGGTAATGGCCTTAATGGCGGCCTCTACCTGCACCTCAAGCTTGCCGCGTGCGACCTTGAACTCGTTTTGCGTGGCAGTGGCGGTATCGACCCGCTCCTTAGCGCGGGCAACCTCGGCCTTGGCATCCTCGATGGTCTTCTTGAGCGAAGCGGAGTCCGCCTCTTCCAGAGAGGCCTGGTCACGCAGGCGCGCTGCCCAATCCGATGCGCGTTCCAACAGGGCAGAATAGCGTTCGTGCATGGGGTCGACGCGCAGGCGCAGCAGCTCGAGCGAGCGCGAAGCCTGGCGTGTTCCGCGGATACGACGGTCGATGCCCTCAAGACGATGCTCAAGGTCGGGCACGCGGCCCTTCAGCGAACGCAGGCGCTCGCTCGTCTGGGCCAGGCGCACCTTGGCATCGGCGAGCTTACCGGCGGCCTCGGAATCGTCACGGCGAACGCGATCGAGCTCATCGTTGGCCTCGGCAATCTGGAGACCCAGGTCGCTTGCCTGTGCACGCGCCTCGTCACGCGAACGGGTGAGTTCGTCAACGCGCGGGCGCGCAGCGCGAACGGCCTCGGCGGCCTGCTCGCGGCGCTTGGAGATGCGCACGCGCTCGACCTCGGCGTTGTTGGCGCTTTGCTCCAGGCGGCCAATCTCGGAGAGCAGCGAGCGGCGCTCGCCCTCAAGACGGGCGATCTCGCCGGCGGCATCGCCCTCGGCAGCACGCGCCTCCTCAACGGCCGCATTGGCCTCGACGACCTGATCCGACACATGCTCAAACACAGCAGCCAGATCGGGTTCCAGGCCCTCGAGCTCACGGATGCGGCGCTTGCGCTCCAAGGCACCCGAAGCCTCGCCGGCATCGAGCCCCACGCGCACCAGACCACCACAGCTCACGCGGGCGCCATCGGGAGTCACGTAGGTCACACCGTCAACGACAGGGGCAGCCAACGCGGCAGCCAAGTCATCGACCACGTAATAGCCGCCGAGAAGGGCCTCGACAACCGGGCCATAACCGGAGCGCACGGACAGACGATCGACCAGACGCGTACCGGCAGCGCCATTGGCAGCAGCACCGCCGCTCACGCCGCGCGCCATCAGCAGTGCCTCACCCGAGGCCTTCTTCTGGTCCAGGGCAGCGCGACCGGCGCGCTCGAGTGCGGCAGCGTTATCGAACAGCAGGGCATCGATATCACCTGCGAGCAGCTGCTCAACCAGACCCTCGAGCTCACGCGGTGCCTCGAGCACATCGCCCAGACGGCCCGAAACATCGTCGCCCAGCGCGCCCACCAGACGGCTCACCAGCGGCGAGCTGTCTGCCATGCGGGCATCGAGCTTCTTTTGGCTGGCAAGCTCCGAGCGAACCTCGGACAGCTTGTTGCGCGCTTCGCTCTCGCGATTACGCAGGTCCTTGAGGGCAGCGCGTGCCGTCTCGGTGGCCTCGCGCGCATCGTTCTGGGCCTGACGAGCCGCCTCAAGGGCACTCTCAAGCTCCTCAGCACGGTCGCGACGGCTCTCGAGCGAGGCCGTGACCTCCTCGAGCTGTTCATCGATCTGCTCCAAGCGCGAGGCGTACATGTTGTCCTCAACCTCGGCGTTACTCAGCGAGTCCTTCACCTTGGCGAGTTCGAGCGCCGCGTTATCGGCCCGACGCTGCACATCGCGTTGCTCACGCGTAAGCTGCGAAATCTGATTGTCGAGAGCCACGCGTCGCTCGTGGAGCTCAGCGGCGGCAGGACCAGCGGCGTCAACGTCCTCCTGGGCCTGCATGTGCGCGCCGGTCACTTCCTCAAGCTGTGCACGCGCGTCCTCGAGCTCCTCGACCACGCGACGACGCTGATGCTCGGAGCTCGAGATCTGGCCACGCATGTCGGACAGGCGCGACACCATGTTGTGGCCCTTTTCCTCGAGCAGGCGCATATCGGAGTTAATGCGGCCGACCACGTCTTGCATATGGCGGCGCTGCTCGCCCAGGTCGCCCACAAACAGGCCCTTTTCCTCGAGCATAACCTGGAGCTTCTCGAGCTCGCGCTCCTTTTCGCCCATGCGGTACTGCGCAAGCTCCAGCTCGGCGGCGCCTTCCTTGGAGCGGCTCTCCAAGTCGTTCCACTGCGACTGCAGCGAACGAAGCTCGTCGACGGCCAGCATCTGCGTAAGTTCGTTCGCGCGCGAGGACAGCTCTTTGTACTTGCGCGCGCGATCGACCTGACGCTCCAGCGGCCGCAGCTGACGGGCGATTTCCTTATTGATGTCGCGGGCACGGGTCAAGTGCTCGTCCATCGATTTAATCTTTTTGAGCGCACGCTCCTTGCGGCGTTTGTGCTTGGAGATGCCGGCGGCCTCCTCGATGAGGGCACGGCGCTCCTCGGGGCGGCTCTGCAAAATGGCGTCGAGCTTGCCCTGGCTGATGATGGAATGCGTATCCTTACCCAGGCCCGAATCGTGCAGGATGTCCTGAATGTCCATCAGGCGGCACGGGCTCGAGTTGATGAGGTACTCGCTTTCGCCCGAGCGATACATACGACGGGTGATGGCGACCTCGTCAAAGTCGACGGGCAGCATATGGTCCGAGTTATCGAGTACCAGAGTGACCTCGGCGACACCCACCGGCTTGCGCGCTGACGAGCCCGAGAAGATGACATCCTCCATGGCCTGGCCGCGCAGCTGCTTGGCGCTCTGCTCGCCCAGGACCCACAGAATCGAGTCAGAGATGTTCGATTTTCCCGAGCCGTTGGGACCGACGATGACGGTCAGGCCCGGCTCAAACGTCATATGGGCGCGGTCGGCAAACGACTTGAACCCTTTGAGCGTGAGGGACTTGAGATACACGGTTCCTCGCTTAAACAGGCTTCTTGTTGAGAATCACGCCGTTGGTGGTGTAGCCCATGCGGTCAAGTGCCTCGAGTGCAGCGGCTCCCTCGGCTTCCTTCTTTGAGGAGCCGGAGCCGCGACCCTGGCGAATACCATCGATCAACACCACGGCGGTAAAGGTGGGCGCATGCGCCGGGCCCTCGGAGCCAACGAGCTTATACGCCGGGGGTTCGTGACCGTCGGCTTGCACGCACTCCTGCAAGAACGATTTGGGGTTCGCGGGGTGCTCGGCACGCTCGGAAGCCAAATGCGGCTTAAGCGTACGGTGGATAAACTCCGCTGCGGCATCCCAGCCGGCGTCCAGGTACAGCGCACCCACGAGCGACTCGTAGACGTTCTCGAGCGCCGAGTGCAGGCCGCGCGCGCCGGTACCGGTCTCGGAGGCACCAAAGATGATGATGTCGTCGATGCCCAGCTCATGCGACACCTCGGATAGCGTAGCGCCCGAGACAAGCGACACCTTCAGGCGCGTGAGCTTGCCCTCGTCAAACTCGGGATAGGACTCAAAGAGCGAACGGGCGACGACGGCGCCCAAAATGGAATCGCCCAAGAACTCAAGGCGCTCATAGCTGGCAGAAACCGGCTGGCCCTCGACTGCCGAGGGATGCGTAAGCGCCGCGCGCAGAAGCACCTTATTATTGAACTCGTGGCCCAGAATTTCCTGGGCACGCGTAAGTCGTTCAGACAAAGCCAAGACCTAGGCCTCCCTGGCGTTTTCAATCGCGTCGACGGCGTCGGCGACAGAGTTGAGCGAGAGCAGAGTCTCGTCATCGATCTCGAGGTTGAACTCGTCCTCGATAGCCGTAACCAGCTGCAGGCGCTCGAGCGAGTTGGCATCGAGATCGTCAAAGGTGGTCTCATCGCTAATTTCGGCAACATCGACGCCCAGAACGTCAGCAGCGACCTCGGCGATCTTGTCGAAGATTTCGGAGCGGTCCATAGCGCTTCCTCTCATAGTGCATGAATACCAAAAGAATGGTACCGCCCGGGCGGTACCAAGACACGGTTCTGATTCTACCCCACGAAGCAGGCCGCGAGGCACATAACAGCGCTCTAACTCGCTCTTACAAAACGATGCCGTCCATGGAGTTGGCGACATTCTCGACCAGCCCGGCGCGCACGGCTTCGGCCGCCGCAAGCGTACCGTTTTTAACAGCTTCGACCGAGGTGGCGCCATGGCCGATCAGAACCACGCCGCGCAGGCCCAAAAGAATCGCGCCGCCCTTGGCGTCGCCAGAGAGCTTGGCCTTTATCTCACGCATCTGCTTTTTAATGAGCAGCGCGGCGATCTTGGTGCCAAGCGAAGACATAAAGACGCCCTTGAGCTCCTGCAACAAAAACTTGGCAGCGCCCTCGGTGGCCTTGAGCGCAATGTTGCCCGACATGCCGTCGGCGACCACGACGTCAAAATTGCCCGACGTAAGATCGGTGCCTTCGCAGTTACCCACAAAGCCGGGAACGGCGGCTTTCATGGCCGGGAAGCAGGCCTTGGTAAAGTTGGAGCCCTTCTCGTCCTCGGTGCCATTGGCAAGCAAGCCCACGCGAGGATGCTCGATGCCCAGGACAACGCGGGCATAAGCGCTACCCATCTGGGCAAAACGCACCATGTCGTCCACCTCGACATCGGGGTTGGCGCCCATGTCGCACAGCACCGTCAGGCCGCCGGCACGATTGGGCAGCGCATTGGTCAAACAGGGGCGCACCGGCTGCTTCTTGCCTTCGGCCATATATCTAAACGGTGTGACGTAGGCGGTCGCGGCAGCGGTCATGGCGCCGGTGGAGCCGGCGGAGAAAAACGCGTCCGCGTTGCCCTTTTTGATGGCGCGGCAGGCAAGCACGATCGAGGACTTGCGCTTGGTCATCACGGCGCGAATGGGATCGTCATCCATGGCGATAACGTCGGGTGCCTCAAGAGCCTCAACACGTGCATGGGAAGCAGCAAAGGGATTGACGATTTCAGCGGGGCCAGCTGCCAAGACCTCGATATCGGGATCGGCGGCAAGCGCAGCCTCGATACCATCGAGAACAACCTGAGGTTTCTCGTCTCCGCCCACAACGTCTACACAAACGCGAACGTTACTCATATACATGCTCCTTATACAAAAATGGCCGACTCATTGAGCCGGCCATTGTGGTTCCATTTGGAACGGCATCGCATCCAGAGTATACCGTTATTCGGTAACGATAACCTCGCGGTCCTTGTAGAAACCGCAGCTGGGGCACACGTGGTGCGGAAGCTTAACAGCGCCGCAACGGGGGCACGTGGACTGAGCCGCAGCCGAGATCTTCATGTTGGCGGAACGACGGGTGTGAGTGCGGATACGACCCTGCTTTTGTTTAGGTACGGGCATAGTGACCTTCCTTATGAACTATCCAGTGTGGCGATTACGCGCAAGTAGCGATATTACCACAGTTTTACTCATCGAGCTTGAGATTCTTCAATGCTGCAAATGGATTTTCCGTGGCAGCGGCCCATTCTGCCTCTGCCTGGGCGGCGCAATCGCATTGCTCGACGTTGAGATTGCAACCGCAAGTGGGACACAGACCGCGGCAATCGGGCTTGCAGAGCACCACAAACGGCGTGTCCATAACGACCGCGTCATTGATGGGCTCACCCAGATCGACGATGCGGTCCTCACCCAGGAGCTCGTAGCCGTCCTCGTAGGCCTCGGGATCCTCAGGCTCCTCAAAGAGGTAGAACTCCTCGATCTCGCCGGCGATATCAAACGAGGCAGGCTCCAAGCAACGGTCGCACTCGCCGGTGGCGTGCGCGCGGACCATGCCCGTGAGCAAGACACCGGTACCGGCATTGGTAAAGACAACGTCGTAGTCGATACCGCCCTGTAGCTGGTACTCCTTCTCGCCCACCATGTAGGTGGCGACGTCGACCTTACCGGTCAGCGGATACGAATCACCAGGAAACTCGAGCTGCTCGGAAAGATCGACGGTAACGCTCGGGAAATCAGCCATTACCACTGACCATTCTGTTGGGCGGCACCCTCGTTGAGCTGCTGACGGCAACGGGTAACGGTGCCGGTCAGGCTCTTGAGGTTCTCCTCCAGGTGCGTAAAGACCTGCTCTGCGTAGTCCTCGGCAGCATAACGCGTCTCGCGCTCGTACTGCTGGGCACGATCGCGGATGTCGTCGGCCTGCTGCTGTGCCAAGCGGACGATCTCCTGCTCACCGGCAATGGTGAGGGCCTGCTGCTGAGCGTCGGCGATGATGGAATCGGCCTGAGCGGCGGCGGAAGCCATAAGCTCCTCGCGCTCCTTAAGGATACGGCGGGACTTCTGCCACTCCTCGGGATAGCTCATGCGGATCTCGTCGAGGATGTTGAAGAACACGTCGGCGTCGATGACCTTGAACTGAGCGTTCTTGCCGAAAGGCGGCTTGGCTTCCTCGATCAGCCCTTCGAGCTCATCGACCAAGCTGACGATCCTATCGCCAGGAAAATTCTCGCCCGGCATCCGGTCTCCTTTCATAGGTAACATATCATCGTGCTAGTTTACCACATGCCACCAGGCAATAAAAAACGTCACGAAAAGCGATGTCTGAGCGCTTCGACCACGTTGGGCGGGACAAACGTCGATACATCGCTGCCGAGCGAGGCGATCTGGCGAACGACCGAACTCGAGATATAGCCGTACTGCGGCGCACTCATGACAAAGATGGACTCCAGCTCGTTATCCAAGCGATAGTTGAGGTCTGCCTGCTGCAGCTCGTACTCAAAGTCGGTCATGGCGCGCAGGCCCTTGACAACGGCCCCCGCCCCCTGCTCGCGAGCGAAGTCGACCAAGAGGCCGGTAAAGGGCAGGACCTCGACGCCGTCGATATCACCGAGCGCCTCGCGAGCCAGCGCCACGCGCTCATCGAGCATAAACGTGGTGCCCACACCGTTTTTACCCTGCGACTCGGCAACAGCGACGATCACGCTGGGAAAGATGCGGCGGGCACGGCGGATGACGTCGATATGGCCAAATGTGATGGGATCGAAGGTGCCCGGGACAATCACGCGGTTGATAGTGTCATTCATGGGCGTCCTCCGTGGGTGCGTCGCTATCGATACCATCATCCTCGCCGTTGCCGACCCAACGAAGCAGGTCGACCGAGGTAATGCCGTAGCGCTTCTCGCGCACGATCTCAAAGCCTGCCGGATGCGCGCCCGCATCGGCGGCGGCATGCTCAAACAGGGCATAAGCGCCAGGTGCAAGCAGACCCTGCTGAGCCAGGTTCTGCAGCAGTTCCTCGACCGGCTCGGCACCAAAAGCATAGGGCGGGTCGAGCAGGACCAGATCAAAGGGGCCGCCCGGCACACGACCGCGCGAGGCGCTCGCCAGCATGTCGCCCGTTACCACGCGCCAACGCGCACGGTCACGGCAGAGCGACTCGATATTCTTGGTAATGAGCCGCGCGGCATTCCGATCGATCTCGAACGTCGTGAGCGAGCGGGCACCACGTGAGAGCATCTCTAACCCTAAGGCGCCGGAGCCGCCAAAGGCGTCCAGCACGCGGACCTCGTCCAGATCGAAGTCGAATGCCGACATGACCATAGATGCGCATGCCTCGCGCACACGATCGGTCGTGGGGCGGGTGACATCGCGACCACGGGGCTCCTCGATCTTACGACCGCGCCATTCGCCGCCGATGATTCTCATCCTCCGCTGACCTCCTTAAAAATATGTCGATATCGCATGGCGACCGCATCGCGCAGGGGACGCGTCGCCACGGAGTCAAGGTTGCAAGCATACCGCAAGAGCTCGACTGCGTCCAAATGGGCCCACTCGATCAGCTCCTCGTCGGCATCCAGGTCGACAAAGCGCAGGGTCACTCCGCCATGCTGGCGGTACCCCAGGATTTCGCCCTCGTGGCGCAGACGCAGGTCCATCTGGGCGAGCGTAA